>JAYVTD010000432.1:0-2334 GCA_043774765.1 Rhizobacter sp.
CGATGCTGCGGCGTTTTCTGCGCCCGGCTCAGCGTTGATACCGCTGGTGCGCTGTTCTGAAGCTGTGGACGATGCACACTTGCATCGAGTGTGCAAACCGCGCCGCGCCGCGCCAAAGGAGTCCCGTGGCCCATGACGATCTGAACACCGTACCCGTACCGCCGGTTCGCGGCCGCAGCCCGCGAGCCCTGTGGCTCTGGTCGGCCCTGTGGAGCGCACTGGTCGCCGCCGCCGCGCTCTGGCTTCTGCAAGACCGGCAGCAGCGCTACGTCGAACAATCGGCCGTGACCGCGGGCGTGCGCCTGACCGGCGCAAAAGACACGCTCGCCATCAGCCTTCGCCAGCTCGCCGCGATTCCGCTCAACCTGTCGCACCTGCCGGTGCTGATCGAGGCGTTGGCGGCGCCCGCCGCCAACGTCGGCGCTGGCGCCGCGCCGCTTCCCGCCACCGGCCTGGTCTACGACAGCGAGCGCTCCACGATCGGGCAGACGCTGGTCAATATCAGTGCCGATTTCGCCGTGCCGCTGGTGGCCCTGGTCAACCACGAAGGCAGCATCGTGGCTGCTAACCGGCTGCCCGGCAATGTATCGAACGACGTCAGCATGCGCGGCTATTTCAGTGATGCCATGCTGAACGGCGCCTCCACCCAGTTCCTGCTGGGCCGTGCCACGCGTGAACCCGGCATCTACTTCGGCCAGCGGGTCATGCACAACGGCGCAGCCGTCGGCGTGGTCGTGGTCAAGCAAGACTCGAAAACCCTCAACCGGCTGCTCACCGAGACCGATGGCGCCAGCCTGCTCGTGACCGACACCAACGGCGTGGTGGTGCTCGGCAACCGGGGCGACATGCTGCTGCAACGGGTGCCCGGTGGCCACGCACAAACCGACGACTTCTGGAATGCCACCTACCAGCGCGTGCCCACGGTGCTCGACTGGGCCGGGGCCGACACGGCTGGCAACGGGGCGGCGCTGACGATCACGCGGGTCGGCAGCCTGCGCCATGTCACGCGCTCGTCGCCACTCGGCGACACGCCGTTCAAGGTGTGGGTGCTGGAGCCGCTGAGCGAAGAACGCGCCATCACGCGCAGCACGCTGTCGGGCGCGGCGCTCGTCTGGCTCGCCGGCTGCCTGCTGATCTGGATGAACTGGCGCCGCGTGCAGCTGCTGGCCGTGGCGCTGCAAGCCCGGCGCGAACTCTACGAGCTGGCCCAGGCGTTACCGGTCACCGTGTTCCGCTACATCCAGCCGGCCGGTGGTGCACCACGGTTCGCGTTTCTCGGCCGCGGCGTCGAAGAACTATTCGGCGTGCGCATGACCGAGATCGAAAAAGACCCCACCCTGCCCTGGCGACTCGGTGGCACGGACGGGCAGCCGCCGACGAGGCCGCACGAATTCATGCTGCGCAGGCAAGAGCGTGCTGCCTGGGTGCTGGCCGACAGCACGGTGCGGCCAGAGGCCGATGGCAGCACCACCTACAACGGCTACTGGCTCGACGTGACCGAGCGCCGCGAGACGCGGGCGCGCCTGAGCGCGGTGTTCGAGCACGCGCCCACCAGCTACCTGTTCTTCGACGCCCAACACGGCATCACGCACTGCAACCCGGCCGCGCTGCGCCTGTTCGGCGTGGCCGATGCCGGCCAGCTGATCGGCCGCACGCTCTGGTTCCCCGGCCTTTCGGCCGACCAGCAGGCCGACGGTCTGGCGAGCCGCGACAGCGCCCTGGCGGCGCTGCTCGAACACACCCGCAGCGGCCAGCGGGTGCGCAGCTTCGAGTGGCGCTTTAAACGCGGCAGCGGTGAAATCTTCGATGCCGAAGTGCACGTGATCGCGATCGACTGGTCCGGCAGCCCGACCTTCTGCGCGGTGGTGCAAGACATCAGCGTGCGCAAGCAGGCGCAGCTTGCAATGCAGCAAGCGCGCGACGCGGCGGAAGACGCCAACCGCACCAAGTCGAGCTTTCTCGCCAACATGTCGCACGAGTTGCGCACGCCGATGAACGCGATCCTGGGCATGACGCATCTCGCGCTCGAAGACGGCCTGCCCGACAAACAGCGCGACTATGTGGAGAAAGCGCACAGCTCGGCCTTCAACCCGCTGCAGATCTTGAACGACATCCTCGATCTCTCGAAGATCGAAGCCGGCCAGCTCGCGCTCGAACGCATCGACTTCGAGCTCGAGTCGGTCGTCAACGAAGTGGCTGACCTGGTCGGGCTCAAGGCCGAACAGAAAGGCCTCGAGCTCGTGTTCAGCGCATCGCCCGACCTGCCGCGGCGCCTGATCGGCGACCCGACGCGGCTGCGCCAGGTGCTGGTGAACCTGGCTGGCAACGCGGTCA
>JAYVTD010000433.1:0-2421 GCA_043774765.1 Rhizobacter sp.
GTAGTCGTTGATCGACAGGCTGAAGGTGTTGGGCGCGTCTTTCGCGAGCCGCCACGCCAGCAGGCTGGCCAGGCCGATGTGCGCGTTGCGGCCGGCGAAGGGGTAGATGAACAGATGCTGGCCTTCGCGCGAATGAAAACGTTCGATCAGCAGGGTCTGCGGCGTCGGCAGTTTCGACAGGCGCAGTTGTGTTTGCAGCATCGGCAACGCGGCCTGCAACTCGGGCTCGAAGAAGTCGCCCTGCGCTACACCGGCCAGCACATCGAGCACCGCATCGGCGAGCTCGCTCGAGAGTGGCATCTTGGCGCCGGCCCAGCTCGTGACCATGCCCTTGTTCTTCTCGGCACGTTTCACGTAGGCCGTCATGTCCTGGGTGCGGATGTATTCGAGCAGCCGCCCGCCGAAGACAAAACAGTCACCGGCGCGCAGCCGCGCGATGAACCCTTCTTCGATCGTGCCGATGCGCCCGCCGCTGAGCCAGGCCACCGTCATCGACGACTCCGAGACGATGGTGCCGACCTGCAAGCGGTGGCGCCGGCCGATGCCACGATCAGGCACGCGGTAGAGCGCGCCGACCTTCTGCACGCGGTGGTACTCGGGGTAGGCGGCCAGGCTTGAGCCGCCCTTCTCCACGAAGTCGAGCGCCCACTGGAATTCTTCGCGCGTGAGCTTGCGGTAGGCATGCGCCGTGCGCACTTCGGTGAACAGCTCGTTCGCCTTGAAGCCACCACCGAGCGCGACCGTGACGAGGTGCTGCACCAGCACGTCGAGCGGCTTGTCGGGTGTGGCGCGCTTTTCGATCAGCCCGGCCTGCGCGGCGCGCCGCGCCGCAACCGCTTCGACCAGCTCCAGCGTGTTGGTCGGCACGAGCGTGATGCGGCTCGCACGCCCCGGTGCGTGGCCGCTGCGACCGGCGCGTTGCAGCAGGCGTGCGATGCCCTTAGCCGAGCCGATCTGCAAAACCCGCTCGACCGGCAGAAAGTCGACGCCGAGGTCGAGCGACGAGGTGGCCACGACCGCCTTCAAACGCCCTTCCTTCAGGCCGAGTTCGACCCACTCGCGCACTTCTTTGTCGAGCGAGCCATGGTGCAGCGCGACGACGCCGGCCCATTCCGGCTTTTCCTGCAACAGCAGCTGGTACCAGATCTCCGCCTGCGAACGCACATTGACGAACACCAGCGTGCTGCTCGACTTCTCGATCTCGGCCACGACCGGTAACTGCATCTGCTTGCCGAGGTGCCCGCCCCACGAGAAGCGCCCGGGGTTGTCGGGCAGCAGCGTGTCGATCACCAGCGTCTTGTCGATGCGGCCCTGCACCATCGTTCCCGGGTGTTTGCCGAGCAGCACCTGCATCGCTTCGGGCAAATTGCCGAGCGTGGCACTCAGGCCCCAGACCACGAGCTGCGGGTTCCAGCGCCGCAGCCGCGCGAGTGCGAGCTGCACCTGCACGCCGCGCTTGTTGCCCATCAGCTCGTGCCACTCGTCGACGATCACGGTGTGCACGTTCTTCAACTCGTCTTGCGCGTTCTCGCGCGTGAGCATCAGGCTCAGCGACTCGGGCGTGGTGACGAGCGCGGTCGGAAAGCGCCGGTCCTGGCGCGCCCGTTCAGCAGAGGGCGTGTCGCCGGTGCGTTTGCCCACGCTCCAAAGCGAGCCGATGTCGGCGAGCGGCTCCTGCATCGCACGCGCCGAGTCGGCGGCGAGCGCGCGCATCGGCGTGAGCCACAACACGCCGAGCGGCGGCGCGTGCGGGCCTTGCTCGGGCACGTTCAGCGCCGCCGCGCGCGCGAGCGCGCCGAACCACACCGCGAAGGTCTTGCCCGAGCCGGTGCTCGCGTGCAACAGGCCGCTCTGCCCCGCGGCCATTGCGGCCCAGACCTCGCGCTGAAAGGGGAACGGCAACCAGCCACGCCGTGCGAACCACGCTTCGGCCGGGGCAGCCGTGTCGACGCCCGAACTCACGATGCCGGCACTGCCTTCGGCGCGAGCGCCATGCCGACGCGCGCGATGCGCCCTTCGTGCACGCTGATGACGCGAAAGTGCGCACCGTGCCAGTCGATGCCGTCGCCTTCGACGGCGTCGCGCGCGAGCTTGTCGGTCAGCCAGTCGCGCAACGTGGCGGCGCCGCCCTGCGGCATCGGCAGCTGGAAGAACGCGCACACGTCGGCCAGTGGCAGGTCGGCGTCGAGTGTGAGTCGGCCCTGCACCGCGCGATGCTCAGGCGGTGGTTGCTCGGGCGGCTCGATCACCTTCAACCACTGCGCCACCCGCGCCAGCGTCGTGCCCTGCAGCAGCAGCGAGGCCAGTACCACGGCGAATGCAACGTTGAAGAAGCGGTAACTGTCGGGTACCTTCTCCATCAGCGGGAACAAGGCCAGCACGATCGGCACCGCGCCGCGCAGCCCGACCCAGCCGACGAAC
>JAYVTD010000434.1:0-3748 GCA_043774765.1 Rhizobacter sp.
GGCGTCACTTCCTTGTCGCGCACGATCACCATGCCGGTCGAGTTCTGGCCGCGGATGTGGCTGCCGGTGATGCCGGTGTAGACGCGCGTGATCTTGCAGTCGGCCATCATCTCGGCCTCTTTCAGGGCCTGCTGGATCGACTGCACCGTGGCGTCGATGTTCACGACCACGCCGCGCTTCAGCCCGTGCGTGGGCGCGCTGCCCAGACCGGCGATGCGCAACTCGCCGCCGGGCAGGACTTCGGCCACGACCACCATGACCTTGGCGGTGCCGATGTCGAGACCGACGACGAGATCCTTGTATTCCTTGGGCATGTTTGTTTTCCTATTTCCTGGCCGGTTTGCCGCTCGGATCGACCGCGGTCGAAATGCCCTTGAGCCGAACCGCGTAGCCTTCGTTGTGCCGAAGGTCGGCGTATTGCAATGGCCGTTGGTAGCGCGATGTCACTTGCGTCAGCGTGCCGACAAAACGTTCGGTGCGCGCCACCACCTCTTCGTCGCTGCCGCGGCCGAGTTCGATCTCCGCGCCCGAGTCGAGCTCGACGCGCCACGAGCCGCGGCCCGAGAGTTCGAGCGTTTCGATGCGTGCGTCCATCGGCACCAGCACCGGCTGCAGACGGCCGAGCATCGTCAGCATCTGGGCAGCGGCCGCTTCAGGACCGCGCAGCGTGGGCAGGGCGTCGTCTTCCACGTCGCCGAGGTTCGCCTCGAACACTTCGCCGAAGCTGTTGACGAGCTTGTCGGCCGCGTCGCTGCCACCCTCCCACAACGCCGCCGCGCGGTGCTCTTCGAGCTGCACGCGCAGCCGGTTCGGCCAGACACGCTGCAGGACAGCCTGGCGCACCCAGGGCACGGCCTCGAAAGCGCGCCGACCGGCCGCCAGGTCCAGCGTGAAGAAGTTGCCGACCAGCCGCGGCGCGGCGTTGGCACGAATCGTCAGCACGCTGTTGTGCGCGAGGTCGCCTTCGATGCGAATGCTCTGCACCGCGAACAGCGGCTGGCGCATCAGCCACATCAGCAGCACCACCACGATCGCGCACACGCCGATGGCCGCCAGCAACGCGGCGGTCAGGTTCATCAGCCGGATGTCGGCTGGCAGCGCAGGGGTGGGTGCGGTCTTGGCCATGGTGTCAGGCGGCACTCGCCCGGGTCGCGTCGAGACCTGCATCGGCGACGATCTGCACGCAAAGCGCTTCGTAGCTCAGGCCCGCGGCCTTGGCCGACATCGGCACCAGCGAGTGCGTCGTCATGCCCGGCGAGGTATTCATCTCGAGCAGGAAAGCCTTGCGGTCGCTGCGCCGGATCATCAGGTCGGCCCGGCCCCAGCCGCGGCAGCCGAGCGTGCGATAGGCCTGCACGACGATGCGCTGGATCTCCTGTTCTTCCGCTGCCGGCAAGCCGCTCGGGCACTGGTACTTCACATGGTCGGTGAAGTACTTGTTCTGGTAGTCGTAGGCACCTTCGGGCGCCATGATCCTGATGACCGGCAAGGCGCGTGCCGACGTTCCCTGGCCGAGCACCGGGCAGGTCACTTCATCACCTTCGATGAACTCTTCGCAGAGCACGTCGGCGTCGTACTTCGCGGCCAGTTCGACCGCAGCCTGCATCTGTGAATACCCCGCCACCTTGGTGATGCCGATCGACGAACCTTCGCGCGGCGGCTTCACGATCAGCGGCAGGCCCAGGTCGTCGGGCACGCTGTGGATATGTTCGCGCGAGCGCTGCTCGGGCGACAGCCACACGTAGCGCGGTGTCGGCAAGCCTTCGGCGATCCACACGCGCTTGGTCATCACCTTGTCCATCGCGATGGCCGAGGCCATCACGCCGGAGCCGGTGTACGGAATGCCCAGCAGTTCGAGCGCGCCCTGCACGCTGCCGTCTTCGCCGTGGCGACCATGCAGCGCGATGAAACAACGTGCGAAGCCTTCACGCTTCAATTCGATGAGCTCGCGTTCGGCCGGATCGAACGCGTGGGCATCGACCCCTTGCGACTGCAAGGCGGCCAGCACACCGGTGCCCGACATCAACGAAATCTGGCGCTCGGCCGAAGTGCCGCCCATCAACACCGCGACCTTTCCGAGGGCCCTCACATCGATGCTCATGCTGCTCCCCCTTTGGCGCTCAACATCTCGGCGACCTGCGCCGGCACGTTGCCGATCGAGCCCGCGCCCATCGAGATCACCACGTCACCGCCACGCGCCTGCTCGACGATGGTCTGTGGCATCTCGGCGATCTCGTCGACGAACACCGGATCGACCTTGCCCGCCACGCGCAACGCCCGCGCCAGGGCGCGCCCGTCGGCCGCGACGATCGGCGTTTCGCAGGCCGCGTAGACCTCGGCCAGCAGCACCAGGTCGGCCGTGCCGATGACCTTCACGAAGTCTTCGAAGCAGTCACGGGTGCGCGTGAACCGGTGCGGCTGGAACGCCAGCACCAGGCGCCGGCCCGGGAACGCGCCGCGCGCCGCCGCCAGCGTGGCCGCCATCTCGACCGGGTGGTGGCCGTAATCGTCGATCAGCGTGAAGCTGCCGCCGTCGCTCGCCGGTTGTTCGCCGTAACGCTGGAAGCGCCGGCCCACGCCGTTGAACTCCGCCAGCCCCTTGACCACCGGCGCGTCGGGCAACTCGAGTTCGGTCGCCACCGCAATCGCCGCCAGCGCATTCAGCACGTTGTGGTCGCCCGGCAGGTTCAGGCTCACTCGCAGGTCGGGCATGCGCACGCCGTTGCGGCGCTGCACCGTGAACTGCATCGTGCCGGCATCGGCCATCACGTTCACCGCGCGCACCATCGCGTCTTCGCCAAAACCGTAGGTGACGACCGGGCGCGAGATCATCGGCATGATCGAGCGCACGCCGGGGTCGTCGCTGCACAAAATCGCCGCGCCGTAGAACGGCATGCGGTGGATGAACTCGACGAAGGCCGACTTCAGCTTCGCGAAGTCGTGGCCGTAGGTGTCCATGTGGTCGGCGTCGATGTTCGTGACGACCGCCATCACCGGCAGCAGGTTCAGGAACGACGCATCCGACTCGTCGGCCTCGACCACGATGTAATCGCCCGAACCGAGGCGCGAGTTCGCACCGGCCGCATTGAGCCGCCCGCCAATCACGAAGGTCGGGTCGACACCGGCCTCGGCGAGCACGCTGGTGACCAGCGAGGTCGTCGTCGTCTTGCCGTGTGTGCCGGCGATCGCGATGCCCGACTTCAGGCGCATCAGCTCGGCCAGCATCACCGCGCGCGGCACCACCGGCACGCGTTTGGCACGGGCCGCGATCACTTCCGGGTTGTCGGCGCGCACGGCCGTCGAGGTGACCACCGCCTCGGCACCGGCGATGTTGCCGGCATCGTGGCCGATGTTGATGCGGATGCCGAGCGACGCGAGGCGGCGCGTGGTGGCGCTGTCGCTCTGGTCGGAGCCCGACACCTTGTAGCCGAGGTTGTGCAGGATCTCGGCGATGCCGCTCATGCCGGCGCCGCCGACCCCGACGAAGTGAATGTGTTTGACGGCGTGCTTCATGTGAGCACCAACCCTTCGATTTGGTCCGCGACCCGCGCGGCGGCTTTTGGCTTTGCGAGGGATCGTGCTTTGGTGGCCATGCCGAGCAACGCTTCTCGGCTTAGCCCCGCCAACAGGTCGGCCAGCTTGCGCGGCGACAGTTCGGTCTGCGGCAGGTGGATGCCCGCGCCTTTGCCGGCCAGCCACTTCGCGTTGTCACGCTGGTGCGCGGTGGTGCTGACGACCAGCGGCACCA
>JAYVTD010000435.1:0-2191 GCA_043774765.1 Rhizobacter sp.
GGTGTCGGCCTCATTTCACCGCCGCCGCACCACGACATCTACTCGATCGAAGACCTCGCGCAGCTGATCCACGACCTGAAGAACGCAAATGAGCGCGCCAGCATCAGCGTCAAGCTCGTCAGCGAAGTGGGCGTGGGCACGATCGCGACAGGCGTGGCCAAGGCCAAGGCTGACCACGTGGTGATCGCGGGCCACGACGGTGGCACGGGCGCGTCGCCCTGGAGCTCGATCAAACACGCCGGCACGCCCTGGGAACTGGGCCTGGCCGAGACCCAGCAGACGCTGGTGCTGAACCGCCTGCGTTCGCGCATTCGTGTGCAGGCCGACGGCCAGATGAAGACCGGGCGCGACGTGGTAATCGGCGCTTTGCTCGGTGCCGACGAGTTCGGCTTCGCGACCGCACCGCTGGTGGCCGAAGGCTGCATCATGATGCGCAAGTGCCACCTCAACACCTGCCCGGTCGGCGTGGCCACGCAAGACCCGGTGCTGCGCGCCAAGTTTCAGGGACGGCCCGAGCACGTGGTCAACTTTTTCTTCTTCGTCGCCGAAGAAGCGCGCCAGATCATGGCGCAGCTCGGCACGCGCAAGTTCGACGACCTGATCGGCCGCGCCGATCTGCTCGACACCAAGAAGGGCATCGCGCACTGGAAAGCGCGCGGCCTCGACTTCAGCCGCATCTTCCAGTTGCCCTCGGCGCCGGCCGATGTGGCGCGCCGCCACACCGAGCTGCAAGACCACGGCCTTGCGCGCGCGCTCGACGTGAAGCTGATCGAGAAGTGCCGCCCGGCGGTCGAGCGCGGCGAGAAGGTGCAGTTCATGGAAGAGGTGCGCAACGTCAACCGCACCGTCGGCGCAATGCTTTCCGGCGAGCTGATCCGCCAGCGTCCCGAAGGCCTGCCCGATCACACCATTTTTATCCAGATGGAAGGGACGGGCGGCCAGAGCTTCGGCGCGTTCCTGGCCAAGGGCATAACGCTCTACCTGATCGGCGACGCCAACGACTACACCGGCAAGGGCATGAGCGGCGGGCGCATCGCGATCCGGCCGAGCATCGAGTTCCGCGGTGATGCCACGCAGAACATCATCGTCGGCAACACCGTGCTCTACGGTGCGACCAGCGGCGAAGCCTTCTTCCGCGGCGTGGCCGGCGAGCGCTTCGCGGTGCGGCTGTCGGGCGCCACGGCGGTGGTCGAAGGCACCGGCGACCACGGCTGCGAATACATGACCGGCGGCACCGTCGTCGTGCTCGGCAAGACCGGACGCAACTTCGCGGCCGGCATGAGCGGCGGCGTGGCTTATGTGTACGACGAAGACGGCAGCTTCGCGTCGCGCTGCAACACTGCGATGGTGTCTCTCGACAAGGTGCTGAGCGCGGCCGAGCAGGCAGCCGGCGCGAACCAGGCCTTGTGGCACATGGGGCAGACCGACGAGGCCAGCCTGAAGAAGCTGATCGAAGACCACCACAAGTGGACCGGCAGCCTGCGTGCGCGGCACATCATGGACCACTGGGTCGAGTCGCGTGGCAAGTTCGTCAAGGTGTTCCCGAACGAATACAAACGTGCGCTCGGCGAGCAGGCCGCGAAAGCCTTGCTGCTCAGCAGCGAATCGAAAGCGGTGCAAGAGGCCGGCAGCACGATCGCCAAGGCCAAGGGCGCCGAGCCGCAGAGCAAAACCGTTCCGGCGAAATAAGCAGCGCTCTCCCTCATCTGATACGAACACGAACGAACACACGAGACATCATGGGCAAAGTCACCGGCTTCATGGAATACGAGCGCCTGGAAGAGGGCTACGCGCCCGTTGCCCAGCGCCTGAAGAACTACAGTGAATTCGTGATCGGCCTGAAAGACGCCGACGCGAAAGTGCAGAGCGCGCGCTGCATGGACTGCGGCACGCCGTTCTGCAACAGCGGCTGCCCGGTCAACAACATCATTCCCGACTTCAACGACCTCGTGTACCGCGGCGACTGGAAGAACGCGTTCGCGGTGCTCGACTCGACCAACAACTTCCCCGAGTTCACCGGCCGCATCTGCCCCGCGCCCTGCGAAGCGGCCTGCACGCTCAACGTGAACGACGATGCGGTCGGCATCAAGAGCATCGAACACGCGATCATCGACCGCGCCTGGGTCGAAGGCTGGGTCGTGCCGCGCAAGGCCAAGCACAAGACGGGCAAGAAGATCGCCGTGGTGGGCTC
>JAYVTD010000436.1:0-8247 GCA_043774765.1 Rhizobacter sp.
CGTCGCGCCAGCGCACGATGCTGGCGGCCACCGCGCCACTCAAACCCGACACGCGCGACAGCAGGGGCATCGATGCGGTGTTCAGGTCCACGCCCACCGAGTTCACGCAGTCCTCGATGACCGTGTTCAGGCTCTTCGCCAGATCGCTCTGGCTCACGTCGTGCTGGTACTGGCCGACGCCGATGCTCTTCGGGTCGATCTTCACCAGCTCGGCCAGCGGGTCCTGCAGGCGCCGCGCGATGCTGACCGCGCCGCGCAGGCTCACGTCGAGCTCGGGCAGTTCCTTGCTCGCGTATTCGCTCGCCGAGTAGACCGACGCGCCAGCTTCGCTGACAACGACCTTCTCGATGTGCGTACCGCGCGCCCTCTGCTGAATGCGCTTGATCAGGTCGGCGGCGAGCTTGTCGGTCTCGCGGCTGCCGGTGCCGTTGCCGATCGCGATCAGGTTCACGCCGTGCGTGGCGCACAGCAGACCGAGCGTGTGCAGCGAACCTTCCCAGTCCTTGCGCGGCTCCAGCGGGTAGACGGTGTGGGTGGCCAGCACCTTGCCGGTGGCGTCGACCACCGCCACCTTGCAGCCGGTGCGGATGCCGGGATCGAGCCCCATCACGACGCGCGGGCCGGCCGGTGCGGCGAGCAGCAGGTCGCGCAGGTTCTCGGCGAAGACCTTGATCGCAACCTTGTCGGCTTCTTCGCGCAAGCGGGCGAACAGGTCACGCTCCAGGCTCAGGCTCAGCTTGACCTTCCAGGCCCAGGCGACGCACTTGCGGATCAGCTCGTCGGCGGGGCGCTTGGCGTGGCTCCACTTCAGGTGCACGGCGATGTGGCCTTCGGCGAGGGACACGGCGGGGGAACCTGCCGATGCCCCGGGCTTGCCTTGAGCGACGGATTCTTCGATGACGAGCTTCGCGTCCAGCAGCTCCAGGCTGCGGCCACGAAACACCGCGAGCGCGCGGTGCGAAGGCACGCTGCGGATCGGCTCGGCGTAGTCGAAGTAGTCGCGGAACTTGGCGTTGTCGGGCAGCGAGCCGTCCATGCCCGTCATCAGCTTGCTCTGGAACAAGGCTTCGCCCCACAACCAGTCGCGCAGCTTGCGCACCAGCGTGGCGTCTTCGGCCCAGCGTTCGGAGAGGATGTCGCGCACACCATCGAGGACCGTTTGCGCATCGGCGAAACCGGCTTCGGCGTTGACGAACGATGAGCCTTCAACCAGCGGCTCCAGCGCCGGGTCGGCGAAGAGCTTGTCGGCCAATGGCTCGATGCCGGCCTCGCGAGCGATCATCGCCTTGGTACGGCGCTTCTGCTTGTAGGGCAGGTACAGGTCTTCGAGCTCCTGCTTGGTCGGTGCGGCATTGATCGCGGCCTGCAACGCAGGTGTCAGCTTGCCTTGCTCGGCAATGCTCTTGATCACTGCCTCACGCCGCTCTTCGAGTTCACGCAGGTACGACAAGCGCGCTTCGAGTTCGCGCAGTTGAATATCGTCGAGCTTGTCGGTCACTTCCTTTCGGTAGCGCGCGATGAAGGGCACCGTGGCGCCACCATCGAGCAGCTCGACGGCGGCGTGAATCTGGGCCGGCCGAACCTTCAGTTCGGCGGCGATCTGCAGAAGAATCTTGTCCAAGGGAACGGGGCCACGCAGGCCGTCAGATCGAAGCGCCGCAGTGTGCCACACGCCCCGCGGCAAGCGCGCCGGTCAGCGCAGGCCGAGGTGGCGCGCCGCGCCTTCGGCCGCCGCCACGCCGCTGGCGAAGCAGGCTGTCAGCAGGTAACCCCCGGTCGGCGCTTCCCAGTCGAGCATCTCGCCGGCGCAGAACACACCGGGCACCGCGCGCAGCATCAGGCCATCATCGAGCACTTCGAAGCGCACGCCGCCGGCGCTGCTGATCGCTTCGTCGAGCGGCCGCGCGGCCAGCAGCGGCAGCGGCAAGGCCTTGATCGCCGTGGCCAGCTTTAACGGGTCTTTGATCGCCTCGCTCGGCAGCAACTCGTACAACAAGGCCGCCTTCACGCCGTCGAGGCCGAGCCGGCTCTTCAGGTGCGTGGCCAGCGAACGCGGCCCCCGCGCGCGCGCCACTTCCGACTGCACGAACTCTGCGCTGCGCCCGGGCAGCAGGTCGATGTGCACAAGCGCGTGGCCCTGCGCGGCGATCTGCGCGCGCGCCAGCGCCGACAGCGCATAGACGAGGCTGCCTTCGACACCACCTGCCGTGACGACGAACTCGCCTGCCTGCGCAAAGTCGGCACCGTCGGGCTTGCGAATCGACAGCGCCACTGTCTTCATCGGGTGGCCGGCAAAGCGGGTGCGAAAGTGTTCGGTCCAGCCGCTCGCCAGGCTTCCGTCCGGCGCGCTGCGGCCGACGTCGAAACCGCAGTTCGACGGCTGCAGCGGCGCTACATCCACGCCGCGCTCTGCGAGCAGCGGCACCCACGCACCGTCGGAGCCGAGCCGGGCCCAGCTGCCGCCGCCGAGCGCCAGCACCACGGCGTCGAACGACTTCACGAGTTCACCGGAAGGCGCCTCGAATCGCAGCGTCTGGCGCACGCCTTCGCCCTGCCCCCAGCCCAGCCAGCGGTGGCGCATGTGGAAACGCACACCCGCCACCCGCAAGCGGTGCAACCAGGCCCGCAACAGCGGCGCGGCTTTCATGTCGACCGGGAAAACGCGGCCCGAGCTGCCGACGAAGGTGGCCACGCCGAGCGCCTGCGCCCACGCCCTGACCTGCGTGGCACCGAACTGCTGCAACATCGGCTCGATCTGGGCACGTCGCTCGGCGTAACGCCCGATGAATGCGCCAAAATCTTCGATGTGCGTGAGGTTCAAACCGCCCTTGCCGGCGAGCAGGAACTTGCGGCCGACCGAGGGCATGGCGTCGAACAGGTCGACGCTGGCGCCGGCCGCGGCCAGCACCTCGGCTGCCATCAGGCTGGCCGGCCCGCCGCCGATCACGGCAACGTTTCGATGTTCAGCGGGTGAGTGCATTGGCATGAATGGCAAGGCGGCGGGCGAAAGGCGGCGCAGTGTGGCACACCGCTTCGGGTAAGAAGATTCGGAACGCAGCGACAAACTGCCATCAACTATTCCGCCGGAGCTCACCATGGCCCTTGCCACCCCAGCCGCTGCCCTGTTGGCCTTGTTCGTGGCCACAGCTGTTCAAGCGCAGGCGGCCGGCAGCTGCAGCGCCCGCAGCGGCGCAGCCATTACCCCGGTGGTCGAGCTCTACACCTCCGAAGGCTGCAGTTCCTGCCCGCCCGCCGACGCGTGGCTGTCACGCCTGAAGGCCGACCCGGCCGTCGTGGCACTCGCCTTCCACGTCGACTATTGGGACCGTCTGGGCTGGAAAGACCGCTTCGCCAGCGCCGCCTACACGCAGCGCCAGGCCCAGTCGCAGCGCAGCAGTGGCGCACGCTTCAGCTACACGCCACAGGTGATCGTCGACGGTGCCGACCGGCCGGAGTGGTCGCGCGCCGTTCTGCCTTCTTCGGCGAAGGGCCGCGCCGTGGCGACGGTCGAAGTGAGCCTGGCGCGCGAGGGCAATCGATTCAGCGCCAGCGTGGCGCCCGTTGCCGGCGCGCCGCCTCGGCTGGCAGCGTACTGGGCGATCACGGAACAAGGCCATGTCAGCGCCGTGAAGGCGGGCGAAAACGAGGGTTCCACGCTCAAACACGACTACATTGTGCGCGAATACAAGACGGTGGCCGCGTGGCGCGTTGCGCCCAACGCACTCGTCACGCTGGACTTCGAACCGGGCATCACAGCCGACGCTGCCCATGCCCGCGCGGTCAACCTCGTGATCGTCGACGCCGACAGCGGCCGCCCGGTACAGGCGCTCAAGCTCGGTTGCTGAGCCGAACCGTCATGCCGTGGCCACGGGCCACACCAGCTCGAAGTGTTCAAGCACAAGTTCGGTTCGTTCGCTCACCTCGAAGCCTTCGGCCTCGCCGCGTTCGGCGAAGTCCTGCCGGTGCGCGGTGAGCCACCAGCGCAGCGTCAGATCGCCCTCGCCGGCTTCGAACGCGAAGGCATCGTCGATCTGGTTGAACAAGCGTTTCTCGACGTGCGTCGTGCGCACGATCGCTCGCGCCGTGCCGTCGCCGTCGAGCACCACGAGGTGGTCGCCGGGTTGCGGCAAGGGCTCGAGGTCTTTCTCGAAGTCATGCAGCAGCGTAGCGTGGGCGCGTTTCACGCCCGAAAGGATCAGCTCGGCGAGCGTGTCGGCCAGGTCGCCGCGGTGGCCCAACGCGCTCGCCGAGAAGCCTTCGACCTTGACCTTGCGCTCACGTTGATAGGCGAGCCACAGCGCTTCGATGTCCGACGCGCGGCCCGGCAGAGGTTCCGACATGCGCGGCCTCAGTCGACCGTGCGCAACTGCGCACGCAAGGCCGTGCCCAGCTCGGGCTTGTGCGCGAACGGGTCGCTGGGGTTGCGCCCGGTCATGATGTCCTCGAGCCGCACCTGCACGCTGCCGAGCGCGTGAGGGTGGCTGTAGATGTAGAAGTTGCCCTCGGCCACACCGTCGAACACGAACTGCGCCACCTGCGCGGCGGTGAGCTTGCCGCTGGTGACGGCCTTCTCGCTCATCGCGCGGGCGATGATTTGGCTCTTCGTCGGACGGCTGTCGTTCGCCAGATCGGCGGCCCGGTTGCGGTCACTGTGAACAATGCCGGTGGGCACGAAGTACGGGCACAGCACTGAAGCACCGATCTGGTCGGTGACGAGGCGCAGGTCGTGATACAGCGTTTCACTCATCGCGATGACGGCCGCCTTGGTCGCGTTGTAGACGCTCGAACACGGCGGGTTCAGCAGCCCGGCCATCGATGCGGTGTTGACGATGTGGCCCTCGTAGGCCGGGTCTTTCGCGGCCGCCTCCAGCATCATCGGCGTGAACACGCGCATGCCGTGCGCCACGCCCATCAGATTCACGCCGACAACCCATTCCCAGTCTTTCAGCGATGTTTCCCATATCAATCCGCCGGCGCCGACTCCGGCATTGTTGAAGACGAAGTTCGGTGCACCGAAGCGCTCGAGGGTGGCTGCGCCCAGCGCTTCCACTTCTGCCGCCTTCGATACGTCGAGACGGAACGGCAGCACGTGCGCACCGAGCGCTTTGATCTCTGCGACCGCCTTGTCCAACGCGTCTCGCTGCACGTCGGCCATCACGACGTTCATGCCCAGCTTCGCGGCGATGCGCGAGGCTTCCAGGCCGAAGCCCGAGCCCGCGCCGGTGATGACGGCGGTGCCGCCCTTGAAGTTCTTCATGCGATGGGTGCTTTCAGTGGACAGCTTGTTTTCTGATCTGGAACGCGATGCGCGGGAAGTGCACGTGCAGCTGGCCGGCACGATCGTCGGTGCGTGCGATCACGACCTCTTCGGGGCCAAGGCCGACCAGACGGCCGGCGACCGCGTCGTGCGCGTAGTCGGTGGGCGTGACCGTCACGGCGTCGCCTTCTTCGAGCCCGGCTTCGGCTTCGAACGAGAGCGCTGAATGAGACCCGGCCGCCGCGACCTCGATCGCCTCGGCGCTCGTCATCGGCGTCGGGTGGCCATGGCCGAACGCGGTGACACGTTCGTACCAAGCCTGCATGCGCGCGAACGGCTCCAGCACGATCGCGACCGGTGGCGCACGCTTGATGAACCAGACCGATTGCACGGTCGAGAAGTCGGCGATCGAGGGCAAGGCGCCGAGCAGGAACGGCCGGCCGTCGGCCAGCATGTTCTCGACGCGCGCGAAGTAGCTGTTCAAGGCGGCCGCGCCATCGGCGAGCGTGGCACGCCGCAGGTTCGGCGACATCGCGGCGCGGTCGGCCGCGAAGGCCTTCAACGTATCAAGCGTGGCCCCCGGCATCAGGTGCACGGCACCGGCCGGTTGCATCGTGTAGGGTGCGGCGATCCAGAACAGCGCGCTGTCGGCCCACTGCGCGACGATGTCGGCGAGGCCGGCCACGTCGTCGGGGTAGAGCGCCGGCTCGGGTTGCAGCCGGTCGATCACGCGGCACATCAGCGCGGTGTCGCAATAGATGTCGGCGCCAATCTGCATGAAGGGCGTGCGGCGGTAGCCGCCGGTCAGCGCCACCACGTCGGGCTTGGGCAGGACACTAGGAATGTTCACCGATCGCCAGGCCAAACCCTTGAAGCCGAGCACCAGGCGGGCTTTTTCCGAGAATGGCGAGATCGGGTAGTGGTGCAGGATCAGTTCGGGCATGGTGGCGAGTGGTTTGCGTGAAGGTCAGTGCGGCATCGCGCGCTGGATGATGGGGTCGAAAGCGACGTTCGACGGCAGCGTGCCGAAGACCTGCGGGCCGCTGCCGGCGAGGCGCGAACGGCAGAAGGCGTCGAACACGAAGTCTGGTGCGTGGCGACGCAGCAGCGACGCCTGCACGGCGAGTGCCACGTCTTGCGCGAGGCGGCGTGCGCCGGCTTCGTCGCCAGCGCCGTCGGCGGCGTCAGTGAATCGTGCGAGCAAGGTGTCGACGAAGCAGTCGTACGCCATCGCCGTACCACGCGCCGTGGCCAGTTCGGCTTCGAGCGCCTGCAGCACGTCGGCGTTTCGGCCGTCACGCTTGCGCAAGGCGCGCAGCAGGTCGAGCGCCATGATGTTGCCCGCGCCTTCCCAGATCGAGTTGAGCGGCATCTCGCGGTAGATGCGCGCCATCGTTCCTTCGCCGTGTTCTTCGACGTAACCATTGCCACCCAGGCACTCCATCGTTTCCTGCGCCAGCATCGAACCACGCTTGCAGACCCAGAACTTGGCCACCGGCGTGAGTACACGCCGCATCAGCGCTTCGAAAGGGTCGTCTTGCTTGTCGACAGCGCGTGCCAGGCGCATGGCCAGGGCCGTGGCCGCTTCGCTCTCGATCGCCAGGTCGGCAAGCACGTTCTGCATCAGCGGCTGTTCGATCAGGCGCTTGCCGAAGGCCTGGCGCTGCGCGCAGTGGTGCAAAGCCAGCGCTACCGCGCCGCGCATCAGCCCGGCGGTGCCGAGCGCGCAGTCGAGGCGCGTCAGCGTGCCCATCTCAAGGATCTGCGAAACGCCACGCCCTTCTTCACCCACCAGCCACGCGAGCGCGCCGTTGAACTCGACTTCGGAACTGGCGTTGGCATGGTTGCCGAGTTTGTCTTTCAGGCGCTGGATGGCGATGCCGTTCAGGCTGCCATCGGGCAGCACCCGCGGCAGGAAAAAGCAGCTCAGACCCGCCGGCGTTTGTGCAAGCACGAGGAACGCGTCGCTCATCGGTGCCGACAAGAACCACTTGTGGCCGACGAGTCGGTAGCAGTGGCCCCAGATCGTGTCTTCGACGAACTCGGCACGGGTGGTGTTGGCGCGCACGTCAGAGCCGCCCTGCTTCTCGGTCATGCCCATGCCCATGGTCACGCCGGTCTTGCTGTCGACGAAGGCCAGCCTCGGGTCGTATTGCGTGCTCGCGAGCTTGCCGAACCAGTCGCCGAACACGGCACTGTTGCCACGCAGCGCGGGGGTTACCGCGTAGGTCATCGACACCGGGCACAGCACCGAGGGCTCGAGCTGCGTGAACATCAGGAAGCCCGCGGCGCGTTCCACGTGCGCGCCCGGCCCCAGCGACCACGGCGTGGCGTGCAGGCCGGCGCCGACGGCCGCGCCGAGCAGCGCGTGGTAGCTCGGGTGGAACTCGACGCTGTCGCTGCGGTGGCCGAAGCGGTCGTGCGTGTGCAGGGCCGGCTTGTGCACGTTGGCCAGGCGCGCATGCGTCTGCATCGCCTCGCTGCCGAGCAGTGCACCCAACGAGACCCGAGACTCTTCGCCTGCACCCGGCGCATGAAAGGCCAGCGCGTCGCGCAGCGCACGGTCGCCGCTGTAGACGTTGTGGCCGGTCAACGCGGTGCTCTGGTTCAGCACCTCGTGCGTGGCGGCGGGCGCGTTCATCGCAGGCCTTTCCCGCTCAGACCAGCTTGACGACCTGCTTGCCGAAGTTGCGGCCCTTCAGCAGACCGAGGAAGGCTTCCGGCGCGGCCGCCAGGCCTTGCGCCACGCTCTCGCGGTACTTGAGCTTGCCGGTGGCGACCATCGCGCCGAGCTCCTTCAGCGCTTCGGGCCAGAACTGCATGTGCTCGCTGACGATGAAACCTTCGATCGTCAGGCGCGACATCAACAGAAGCTGCGGGTTCTTCAGCGGAATCGGCTCGCCATCGTAGCCGCTGATCATGCCGCACAGCGCGATGCGGCCAAAGGCGTTCATGCGTGCCAGCACCGCATCGAAGACCGCGCCGCCGAC
>JAYVTD010000437.1:0-15069 GCA_043774765.1 Rhizobacter sp.
AACAGGCCCTGCTCTTCCAGCACCAGGTGGCGCAGGGTCAGCATGCGCAGGCCGACGGTGAGCGCGTAGTCGCGGTCGGTGCGTGGCACGTAGACATGCGCGCCGAGGGCTTCGACCCGTTCGATCAAGCCATGCACCGCCGCCTTCAGCTCCAACTCTGACCAGGCCCGCTGCGGGTCGCTCAGGAACACGCTGGCGACCAGCGGCACCGGCAGCACCGGCACGTTCAGGCCGATCTGCGCCATCAGCGCCTGGCCAACCGCCGCCACCTGGGTACGCCGGTCGACATCGTCAAGCGCGCGAAAGTCGATGCCACGCTCCTTCACGAACGCGCGCATCGAATACGGCTGGCCGAAGTTGACGCAGGCGTAGCCGAAGCGGTAACGCCGGCCCAGCAGCGTGAAGACGAACTGGCGCGCCAGGTAACTGCCGGTGATGCGCAGCGTGCGCAACAGGCTGCTGCGCTGCGGTTTCGCGTCGAGCTTGCGCAGCAGCGTGCGGTCTTCGATCACACGGTCGTAGTTGATGCCGACCGGAATGAACACCAGGTCACGTTCGCCGTCGGGGCTGAAACCCTTGAGCATGTAGTCGAGCAGGCCGAGCTTGGGCTCGCGCAGCCGGCCGTCGACGCTGAGCCCGCCCTCTGGGTACATGGCCTGCGGCACGCCGCCTTCGGTCGCCATCTGCACGTAGCGCTGCAACACCATGCGGTACAGCGGGTCGCCGGAATTGCGGCGCACGAAGTACGCACCCATCGCGCGGATCAAACCCTGAAGCGGCCAGATGCGCGCCCATTCGCCGACCGCGTAGCTCAGCGCCACACGCTCGGCGGCGAGGAAGGAGACGAGGATGTAGTCCATGTTGCTGCGGTGGTTCATCACGAACACGACCGTGGACTTGGGGTTGATCGCGGCCATCGCCTGCGCATCGGTGTAGCCCAGGCGCACGCGGTAGACGAGCCGCGCGAAGGTCTTCGACAACCAGTAGCCGACGCGGAAGTACACGTAGGCGTTGAAGGCCGGCACGATCTCGCGCGCGTAGACGGCGATCGTCTTCATCACCACCGCGCGCGGCTGGCCGGTGGTGGCGGCGTGGCCTTCGGCCGCGGCCAGCACCCGCGGGTCGATCATCAGCCGGTCGATCAGCGCGCGGCGACGCGTGAGCTTGAACTGCGGCAACTCGATCTTCAGCCGCACGCTGATCTCTTCGAGCACACCGCGCACCTTGCGCCGGAAGTACCAGCGCGCGCCCGGCAGCAGCAGCCATTGCAGCACCGCCAGCAGCACCAGCGCACACATCAGCACGAACACCCACAGCGGCACGGCGACGGTTTGCGTCAAGAGCGATCCTCCCCAGCACAAGCGGAGTATCGGGCGCTGCCGAATCGCCCGCGATCCGGGCAAACCTGCGCCCCTCAGCCCCGGTCGAAAACCGCAATGCTCTCCACATGAGCCGTGTGCGGGAACATGTTCACCGCCCCCGCCGCACTGCAGCGGTACCCCGCCTGGTGCACCAGCAAACCGGCATCGCGTGCCAGCGTGGCCGGGTTGCAGCTGACGTAGACGATCCGCGCCGGCGCCACATAACCCGGCGCCAGAGCGGCATCGGCGTGCAGATCGGCGAGCGCTTTCGCCAATGCGAACGCACCTTCGCGCGGTGGGTCGACGAGCCATTTGTCGGCGTGGCCGTGGCCCGCGAGCGTGGCCGGCGTCAGCTCGAACAGGTTGCTGGCGGCAAAGCTCGCCTTCGCACTCAAGCCGTTGAGCGCCGCGTTGTCGCGCGCACGCTGCACCAGCGTTTCGCTGCCTTCGATGCCGAGCACCTCGCGCGCCTTCGTCGCGATCGGCAGCGTGAAGTTGCCCAGGCCGCAGAACCAGTCGATCACACGCTCGTCGGCGCTTGCACCCAGCAGGCGCAAGGCGCGCGTGACCAGCACCCGGTTGATGTGCGGGTTGACCTGGGTGAAGTCGGTCGGCTTGAACGGCATGCGGATGCCGAACTCCGGCAGCGCGTAGGCCAGCTCCGGCCCGCCAGTCTCCAGCCGCTGCACGGTGTCGGGCCCTTTCGACTGCAACCACCACTGCACACCGCGCGCCACACCGAACACCCGCAGCCGCTCCAGGTCGGCAACGCTCAGCGGCTCCATGTGGCGCAGCACCATCGCGGTCACGTCGTCGCCGATGGCCAGTTCGATCTGCGGCAGACGATCACGCTGGTCCATGCCTTCGATCAACTCGCGCAAGGGCACCAGCAGGGCGCTCACGTGCGCTGGCAGCACCTCGCAGCTGTCCATGTCGGCCACGAAGCTCGACTTTCTCTCGTGAAAACCGACCAGCACCTTGGCCTTCTTGACCACATACCGCACCGACAGCCGGCCCCGGTAACGGTAGCCCCAGGCCGGCCCTTCGATCGGCCGCAACACCTGTTCGGGCTTGACCTTGCCCAGATGCCAGAGCGCGTCTTCGAGCGCACGCTGTTTGGTCGCGACCTGCGCGCCGACATGGAAGTGCTGCATCTTGCAGCCACCGCAGTGGCCGAAGTGCGGGCACTGCGGCACTACGCGCTGCGAGCTCTCATTGCGCAGCGCCGTGATCGTCGCCTGCTCCCAGTTGTTCTTGCGCCGGCCGACCTGCACCTGCACTTCTTCGCCGGGCAGCGCGTCTTCGATGAACACGACCTTGCCGGCCGCGTTGTGCGCCACACCCTGGGCTTCGAGGTCGAGCGACTCGACGGTGAGCCACTCCTTGTCGACCACGGCTTTTTCGAGCACTGCTTTTGCTGATTCCATGGGCCGCAATTATCGGGGTGCGGCTATTGAGTTGCGCGAAGCCGCTGCTACACTTCGCGCCGTCAGGAGAGAGCTTCCCGGTTTGTCGAAACGACGCGCCGATGAAGCCGCCGAAGGCGCAGGGCCCCGCGTGTGCAAGCGAGGCTCGAACGCTCAGGCAAAAGGACTGGCAAGCGCTTCTTTTGAGGCGTTCCTCGCTGGAGAGAGGCCCACCCCGAGTGGGCCCACCGAAGGGGCAAGCAGCCCAACCGCGCAAGCGGCGCTGCCAATCTCTCAGGTAAAGCGGACAGAGAGGGCATTCCCGGTGCGATCATGAGGTCGCGCCGGTCCATTGAATTGCCCTCGCAGGACCTCCTCAGGAGACGACCATGTCCGACACCGCTGTTCTGCACGCCACGCCGCTGCACACCACCCCGCTGCACGCACTGCACCTCGAACTCGGCGCCAAGATGGTGCCCTTCGCCGGCTACGACATGCCGGTCTCGTACCCGGCCGGCATCATCAAGGAACACCGCCAGTGCCGCGAATCGGCGGCGCTGTTCGACGTCTCGCACATGGGCCAGCTGCGCCTGACTGGTGCCGACGCCGCCAAGGCACTCGAAACCCTGGTGCCGATGGATGTGCAAGGCCTCGTCGACGGCCAGCAGCGTTACGCGTTTTTCACCAACAGCAACGGCGGCATCCTCGACGACCTGATGATCACGCGCCGCGGGGCCGAGAACGACCTGCTGCTGATCGTCAACGCGGCTTGCAAGGAAGCCGACACCAGACACCTGATCACCCACATCGGCCACCGCTGCACCGTGCAGCCGCTGCCCGAGCGTGCGTTGTTGGCACTTCAGGGCCCGAAGGCGGTGAAGGCGCTGGCGCGGCTGAACACGAGCGTCGCGCAGCTGACCTTCATGACCGGCGCGACCGTGCGGCTCGCTGGCGCCGAGTGTTTTGTCACCCGCTCGGGTTACACCGGCGACGACGGTTTCGAGATCTCGGTGCCGGCCTCGATGGCCGAAGCGCTGGCGCGCGAGCTGCTCGCCCAACCCGAGGTCGGCCCGGCCGGACTCGGCGCACGCGACACGCTGCGGCTCGAAGCCGGGCTGTGCCTCTACGGGCACGACATCAACACCACCACCACGCCAGTCGAAGCCGCGCTCACATGGGCGATCCAGAAGGTTCGGCGTGCCGGCGGCACACGCCACGGCGGGTACCCCGGCTCGTCGGTGATCGACGGCCAGCTCGTGATGGGTGCGGCCACCAAGCGTGTCGGCCTGATTGGGCTGGAACGCGTACCAGTGCGCGAAGGCGCAATCATCAAGGACGCCCAAGGCCACAAGCTTGGCCACGTCACCAGCGGCACGCTCGCACCCACGGTGGCACAACCGATCGCGATGGCCTACCTTGCCGCCAACCACGCCCTGCCGAACCACGAGGTCTACGCCGACGTGCGTGGCAAGGCCCAGCCGATGCGCGTGACCTCCATGCCGTTCACGCCGCACCATTACTTCCGCGGCTGAGCACGCCAGACTTCAACTTCCACCCGCAAATCACAGGAGCCCCCGATGACGACCATGTACACCAACGACCACGAGTGGATCAACATCGAAGATCACGAGGCCGCCACCGTCGGCATCACCCACCACGCGCAGGACGCGCTCGGTGACGTCGTCTTCGTCGAGCTGCCCGCCGTCGGCAGCAGCTTCAAGAAGGGCGATGTGGCCGGCGTGGTCGAGTCGGTGAAGGCGGCGGCCGACCTGTTCATGCCGGTCAGCGGCGAAATCGTCGAAGTGAACGAAGCGCTGCGCGACGACCCGTCGCTGGCCAACACCGACCCCCTCGGCAACGGCTGGTTCTTCAAGGTGCACCTGAACGACATGGCGGAGTTCGAGCAACTGATGGACGCGCCTGCCTACGACCTGCTGGTCAAGAACAGCTGAAGAGGTTTTCGATGTTGATGTCTGCCCACAAGCCGCTGCGCGAGCTCGAAGACGCGTCGGAGTTCGTTGCCCGCCACATCGGCGTGAGCGCTGACGACGAACGCCACATGCTGTCGGTGATCGGCGCCGCGTCGCGCCGCGCGCTGATCGAGGCCGTGGTGCCGCGCTCGATCGCGCGGGGTACGCCGATGGCTTTGCCCGAGCCGCTGACCGAAGCCTCGGCGCTGGCCGAGTTGAAGGCGATCGCCAGCCGCAACCGGGTGCTGAAGAGTTTCATCGGCCAGGGCTACCACGGCACGCACACGCCGGGTGTCATCCTGCGCAACATCCTCGAGAACCCGGCCTGGTACACCGCGTACACGCCCTACCAGGCCGAGATTTCTCAGGGCCGCATGGAAGCGCTGGTGAACTTCCAGACCATGGTCTGCGAGCTGACCGGCATGGCGATCGCCGGCTCGTCGATGCTCGACGAAGCGACTGCCGCTGCCGAGGCGATGACACTCGCGTTGCGCGTGGGCAAAAGCAAGTCGACCACACTCTTCGTCGCCGACGACGTGCTGCCGCAGACGCTCGAAGTGGTGCAGACACGTGCGCGACCGCTCGGCATCACCGTGCTCACGGGCGCGGCGGAATCCGCAGGCAGCGCCGATGTGTTCGCCGTACTGCTGCAATACCCCGGCGTCAATGGCGTGGTGCGGGACCTGAAGCCGGCGATCGACGCGGTGCATGCGCGCGGTGGCCTCGCGATCGTCGCTGCCGATCTGCTGGCGCTGACGCTGCTGAAAGCGCCTGGCGAGATGGGCGCTGACATCGTCGTCGGCAACACCCAGCGCTTCGGCATGCCGATGGGCAACGGCGGCCCGCACGCGGCTTTCCTCGCGACGAAAGACGAGTTCAAGCGTTCGATGCCGGGAAGGCTCGTCGGTGTCAGCATCGATGCGCACGGCGCGCCGGCGTACCGGCTGGCGCTGCAAACGCGCGAGCAGCACATCCGGCGCGAGAAGGCCACTTCCAACATCTGCACCGCGCAAGTGCTGCCCGCCGTGGTGGCGAGCATGTACGCCGTGTACCACGGCCCCGAAGGGCTCAAGCGAATTGCGCGCCGCATGGCGAGCTACACGGCCGCGCTGGCGAAGGGCCTGCAACAACTCGGTCGCGCGTTGCCGAACACGACCGGCTTCGACACGTTGCAGGTCACGACCGCCGCTCACACCGAGTCGCTGCTGCAAGCAGCCCGCGACATCGGCTTCAACCTGCGCCGCAACTCCGCCACGAGCATCGGCATCACGCTCGACGAAACGACGACCCGCGACGACATCACGGCGCTGTGGAAACTCTTCGCCGCCGACAGGCCGCTGCCCGATTTCGCGCCATTCGAAAAGGGCATCGGCTCGCTGATCCCCGAAGCACTGGCCCGGGGCAGCGTGTTCCTGACCCACCCGGTCTTCAACCGCCACCACTCAGAGACCGCGATGCTGCGCTACATCCGCAGCCTGTCGGACAAGGACCTGGCGCTCGACCGCACGATGATCCCGCTCGGCTCGTGCACGATGAAGCTGAACGCGACCAGCGAGATGATCCCGATCACCTGGCCGGAGTTCGCCAACATTCACCCGTTCGCGCCGATCGAGCAACTCGCAGGTTACGAACAGCTGCGCACGCAGCTCGAAGCCTGGTTGTGTCAGGCCACCGGCTACAGCGGCGTGAGCCTGCAGCCCAATGCCGGCTCGCAGGGTGAGTACGCCGGCCTGCTCGTGATCAAGGCTTTCCACGAGGCGCGCGGCGATGCGCATCGAACCATCTGCCTGATTCCTGAATCGGCCCACGGCACCAACCCGGCGAGCGCGCAGATGGCCGGCCTGCAGGTGGTCGTGACGAAGTGCGACGACGCAGGCAACATCGATCTGGCCGATCTGGCAGCGAAGTGCACGCAACACAGCGCGCAACTCGCCTGCATCATGATCACCTACCCTTCCACCTACGGCGTGTTCGACACGCAGGTGAAAGAGATCTGCGCGCTCGTGCACCAGCACGGCGGCCGGGTGTACGTGGACGGCGCGAACATGAACGCGCTGGTCGGCGTGGCCGCGCCGGGCGAGTTCGGCGGCGACGTGAGTCACCTGAACCTGCACAAGACTTTCTGCATTCCGCACGGCGGCGGCGGGCCGGGCGTGGGGCCGACTTGTGTCGTCGCCGATCTCGTTCCATACCTGCCGGCGCACCGCTCGGCCGGCATCGGCACCGCGTTGCAGGTGGGTGCGGTTTCAGCCGCCCCGCTGGGCAATGCCGCGGTCCTGCCGATCAGCTGGATGTACATGCGCATGATGGGCGCCGAGGGCCTGACGGCCGCGACCGAAACCGCGATCCTGTCGGCCAACTACGTCGCGGCCCGCCTCGCTGATCACTACGAGGTGCACTACAGCGGCAACATTCCCGGCATCAAGGGCGGTGGCGTAGCGCACGAGTGCATCCTCGACCTGCGACCGTTGAAAGAAGCGACCGGCGGCGCCGCGGGCGTGGGTGCCGAAGACGTGGCCAAGCGCCTGATCGACTACGGCTTTCACGCGCCGACGCTGAGTTTCCCGGTCGCCGGCACGCTGATGGTCGAGCCCACCGAAAGCGAATCGCGAGAGGAACTCGACCGTTTCTGCGACGCGATGATCACGATCCGCCACGAGATCGCCAAGGTCGAGTCGGGCGCCTGGCCGAAAGACGATAACCCGCTGAAGGCTGCACCGCACACGGCCGAAGCGCTGCTGAAAAGCGACTGGCCGCACGCCTACTCGCGCGAGGAAGCGGCCTACCCGGTGCGAGCGCTGCGGCACAACAAGTACTGGTCACCGGTCGGCCGCGTCGACAACGTCTGGGGCGACCGCAACCTGATGTGTTCCTGCCCGCCCGTGAGCAGCTACGAGACCTGACCCGTGGCCGTCTCGGTCTTCGACCTGTTCAAGATCGGCATCGGCCCCAGCAGTTCGCACACGGTCGGGCCGATGCGCGCGGCGCGTTTGTTCGCGCTGCGGCTGCAACATGAAGGGCATCTCGAAGCGACGGCTCGCGTCTGCTCGCAGCTCTACGGCTCGCTCGGCGCCACCGGCAAGGGCCACGGCAGCGACAAGGCGGTGCTGCTCGGCCTCGCCGGCGCCGAGCCCGACACCGTCGACATCGAAGGCATCGCGGGCCGACTCAAGCTCATGCGCGACGACAAGTGCCTGGCGCTGCTCGGCACGCATCAGATCGGCTTCACCGAGAAGATCGACCTGATCTTCTACCGCCGCGAGACCCTGCCCTTCCACGCCAACGGCATGCGCTTCACCGCCTTCGACGCGGGCGGTGCCGAGCTGCTGACCCGAACCTGTTACTCGGTCGGCGGTGGCTTCGTCGTCAGCGACGAGGTTGCACACGACGGCAGCCTGCAAAAAGTCATCGCACCCGACACGACCGTGCTCGCCCACCCTTTTCACAGCGGCGCCGATCTGCTGCTGCTGACGAAGCAACATGGCTGCAGCATCGCCGAGCTGGTGCGCCGCAACGAGCGCCACTGGCGAACCGACGCCGAGGTCGACGCCGGCCTGCTGAAGATCTGGGCCGTGATGCAGGCCTGCGTGGTGCGCGGCTGCAAGACCGACGGTGTGCTGCCGGGCGGCTTCAAGGTGCGGCGCCGCGCGGCCGACCTGCACCGGCAGCTCTGCGCCAACCCTGAAGCCGCCTTGCGCGACCCGTTGCAGGTGCTCGACTGGGTCAACCTCTACGCGCTGGCGGTCAACGAAGAAAACGCCGCCGGCGGGCGTGTGGTCACCGCCCCGACCAACGGCGCTGCCGGCATCGTGCCCGCCGTGTTGCACTACTACACTCGCTTCGTGCCGTCGGCGAGCGACGCCGGGGTGATCGACTTCCTGCTGACCGCCGCCGCCATCGGCATGCTCTACAAGGAAAACGCCTCGATCAGCGGCGCCGAGGTCGGCTGCCAGGGTGAAGTGGGCGTCGCCTGCTCGATGGCGGCCGGCGCCCTGTGCGCCGTGCTTGGCGGCTCGCCGGCGCAAGTGGAAAACGCCGCCGAGATCGGCATGGAGCACCACCTGGGCCTCACCTGCGACCCGGTCGGCGGGCTGGTGCAGATCCCGTGCATCGAACGCAACGCGATCGCGTCGGTCAAGGCCATCAACGCCGCGCGCATGGCGTTGCGCGGCGACGGCACGCACCATGTAAGCCTCGACAAGGTCATCAAGACCATGCGCGAGACCGGGGCCGACATGATGACCAAGTACAAGGAAACGGCGCGTGGCGGGCTCGCGGTGAACATCGTCGAGTGCTGAGCGCCACCTGAGCGGTGGGACGCTGTCACCACAACACTCACTTCAGTGCTTGACCGCCACCGAGCTCAGTTCGGACAATGCCGCACCTCGTTCGTCACGTCTCCGCCCCCCCCTGAAGCCCATGCCCCGCACGCCCCGTGATCACACACCCATCTTCGGCCCCTCCGGCCGCCGCATGCTGTACGAACAAACGCTGCACGCTTCGGAGTTCGCCCACACGAACACCCCGCAAGGCCAGGTGGCGATGGTGCTGCTAGAGATCGGTCTTGCGCCCGGCAGTTCGCACTTGAGCGAGCGCATTCTCGAGCCAGTCACTTCGAAGTTGTCGAAGGTGCTGAACGCCCGGCTGCGCTCGATCGACGTGCTGGTGCGCACCGCCGACACCGAGCTGGCGGTGTTGCTCGCCCAGGCCCACCTGGGCGTCGCCGCGGCTTTCTCGGAGCGGCTCAAGCAGCCGATCGACCAGGCCCTGAGCGAGATGAACGTGGCCACCGACATCGTCGTCAGCGTGGGCCTGGCTGCCAACCCGCCAGCCAGATCCTGGGGCCCGGACGAGCTGATCGAGCTGGCCGATTTCCGGATGCGCTCGGCGCGGCAGCGTGCTGTGGCGTTGAAGGTGCGCGAGTGGGCCGTCGAGGTCGACGGCGACTCGATCCCGCAAGACTGGTCCGACTCCGAAGTCTGGCCCGCCACCACCGTCATCACCAGCCACATGGGGCTTTGAAAAGGGCATCGTGATCGCCCGGGCGTTGGAACGCCTTATGCATGCTGCACCTGCACATCGACTCAAGGCAGGAGGGCCGCCCCATGTTGGACAAAACAACCACGAAGTTTTCGCACGTCAAACCCGCCGACACGCCGTGGCGCAGTGATGGACTGCGCGACTTCTTCCTCTACAAGGATCTGGGTGTGGCCGAGGCGACGTCGGGGCGCGTGATCGCACATCTCGTGAAGTCCAACATGGCACCAGAGAAGGGCACCGGCTGGCACCGCCATGAAGCGGAGTTCCAGATCGTTTTCATGACCAAGGGTTGGGCCAGGTTCATGTACGGCGACCAGGAAACCCTGGTCGAGGCCGGTGACTGCGTGCACCAGCGCGAGCACGCAGGGCCTAAAAATCCATGTCGAGTTCTTCGATGTCGTCGGGCTCGAGCTTGGCCGCAGCGACCCATTCCTTCATCTCCGGCATGGCCATGATGGTCTGGCAGTACAGCAGGCAGGGTTTGTTCAGCTTCACGTCGTAGGTGAGGAAACGGGTCGCCACCGGCGCGTACATCGCGTCGGCCATGCCACGCTGCTTGCCGAACAGAAACGGTCCGCCGTAGGTGGCCAGGCACTCGGTCCAGATCTCGACGATGCGGTCTATGTCGGGCTGGGCGCCGGCCCAGACCTTGTGGCCGGGGAACTTGCCCTTCAGGTTCATCGGCAGCGAAGCGCGCAGGTTGGCGAAGCCGGAGTTCATCTCCCCGCTGACCGAGCGGCAATGGGCGCGTGCGATCCGGTCGTCGGGCATCAGGCCGGCGTCGGGCTTGATCTCGTTCAGATACTGCGCGATCGCCAGCGTGTTCCAGACTTTTGCGCCCTCGTGCGTCAGGCAGGGCACGCGGATCGAGGGCGCCAGCAGCAGCAGTTCCTTGCGGGCATCGGCGTCGTCGGGCGAGACCATCACTTCATCGAACTCGAGCCCGGCGAAACGTGCCATCAGCCAGCCGCGCAGCGACCACGACGAATAGTTCTTGCTGCTCAGCGTCAGCGAAGCGCTGGCTTTGGCGGTCTTGCTGGCCTTCGCGGCGGGCTTGGCGGCGGTCTTCCTCGCGGCGGGCTTGGTCTTCGAAGCTGTGGCGACTGGCATGGTGGCTCTCCGGCGCAGGGTCTGCAGGCTCCGGTTGCAAGGGATGTGCCATACGCGCTGGCGCGTTAGTTGCTGACACACGAGAACGAATCAGAACCGGAGACACCTTCATGTACCAGGCCTACCAGGCACAGTCCGATCTGATGTGGCCGCTGCGAACCCTCGCAAAGATGTCGTTTCCCATGCTGCAGGCCCCGGGTTTCGGGCTGTCGGCGCAGTCGTCCACGCGCCAGTTGGCCGCCGCGTGCAAGGTGCTCGAACTCGCCGAAGTGACCCACAAGCGCCCTCCATGGTGCATCGACAGCGTGGTCGAAAAGCGCGAGCTCGTGCACGTCACCGAAGAGGTGGTGTTCACGACGCCGTTCGGCACGCTCTTGCGTTTCCGCAAGGAAGGCGCACCGGCGCAACCCAAGGTGCTGGTCGTGGCGCCCATGTCGGGCCACTTCGCCACGCTGCTGCGCGACACCGTGCGCACCGTGCTTCAGGACCACGACGTCTATGTGACCGACTGGCACAACGTGCGCGACGTGCCACTCGCCGCCGGACGCTTCGGGCTCGACGAGTACACCGAGCACATCATTCACTTCCTCGCCGCGATGGGCCCGAATTCGAACGTGATCGCGGTCTGCCAGCCCTGCGTGGCCGCGCTCGCTGCGGTGGCCCTGATGTCGGAAGACCGGCACCCGGCCACTCCGGCCAGCCTGACGCTGATGGCCGGCCCGATCGACTGCCGCATCAGCCCCACGGCCGTCAACAAACTGGCGACGACCCAACCGATCGAGTGGTTCGAGAAGAACCTGATCAGCACCGTGCCCTGGCGCCACGGCGGCGGCGGGCGACGTGTGTACCCGGGCTTCGTGCAGCTCTCAGCCTTCATGAGCATGAACAAGGACCGCCACGTCAACGCCTTCAAGGAGTACTACCAGCACCTGGTGGACGACGAGTTCGACAAGGCCGAGATCACGCGCACCTTCTACGAGGAATACATGGCGGTCGCCGACCTCTCGGCCGACTTCTACATCGAGACCGTCGACCTCGTGTTCCAGAAGTACGCGCTGCCCAAAGGTGAGCTGACGTTTCGCGGCCGCAGCGTGAACCCGGCAGCGATCCGCCGCACCGCGCTCGTCACGATCGAAGGTGAACGCGACGACATCTGCGCCATCGGCCAGACGCTCGCGGCGCAAGACCTGGCGAGCAGCCTGCGGCCCTACATGCGCACGCACTACGTGCAGCCCAACGTCGGCCACTACGGCGTGTTCAGCGGCAAGCGCTGGCAGAACCATATCTATCCCGTGGTCAGAGACGTGATCCACGTCTCTCAATGATCTATTCCTTGGCAGCCGGCATCTGCACCGGCATCGCGCCGCCTGCCGAGGGCGCCTCGTGCGGCGTGCCGAAGCGCTGCTTCGACCAGGCCGCCAGCCCGTCGAGGTAGCTGTAGAGCACCGGCACGACGATCAGCGTGAGCAAGGTCGACGTGATCACACCGCCGATGATCGCGCGGCCCATCGAGGCCTGGATCTCGCCACCTTCGTCGAGCGCGAGAGCCAGCGGCAACATGCCGAAGACCATCGCCGCGGTCGTCATCATGATCGGCCGCATGCGCACCAGCCCGGCTTGCAACAGCGCTTCAGCCGTGCTCATGCCGCTGCGGCGCGCCTGGTTCGCGAAGTCGACCAGCAGGATCGCGTTCTTCGTCACCAGCCCCATCAGCATCACGAGGCCGATCATCGAGAACAGGTTCAGCGTCGAGCGTGTGATCAGCAGCGCCAGCATCACACCGATCAGCGCCAGCGGCAGCGACGCCATGATCGCGAACGGCTGCAAAAAGCTGCCGAACTGCGACGCGAGCACGATGTAGATGAAGACCACCGCCGCCACCAGTGCCAGCAGAATGCCCTTGAAGGCTTCGGCCTGCTCGCGCGACTGCCCGCCCTGGTCGAAGCGGTAACCCGGCGGCAGCTGCGTCGCCTCGACGATCTTCTTCACCTCGGCGCCCACGTCACCACTCGGCCGGCCGGTCACGCCGGCGTAGACCGCCTGGCGGCGCTGCAGGTCCTGGCGCTTGATGACTTCGGGGTTGACCACGCTGACCACGTCGGCCACGCGCGAGAGCGCGATCGGCGTGCCGTCTTTCGCGTAGGCCATCGGCAGGCTGTCGAGCTGGGCCACGTTTTCGCGCAGCAGCTGCGGCAAGCGCAGTTCGACCTCCACCTGCTCGCCGTCGGGCGCTGTCCAGTAGGTCGCCACATCGCCATTGACGAAGCTGCGCAGGCTGGTGGCCACGGTCGTCGGCGTGAGCCCGAGCTCGCGCACGGCGTCGGGCCGCAGGCGCACGGCGTAGGCCGGCAGGCCGGGCTTGACCGAGGTTTCCAGATCGGTGATGCCCTTGATCTTGCCGATCTTCTCGGCCAGGCGCAGCACTTCGGCGTCGAGCACCTTCGGGTCGGGGCCGAGCAGGGAGACGAAGATCGGCCGATTGCCGATCGACACGTCGGTACCCGGTATCGGTGCGATGGCCTTGCGGATCGCTTCTTCCACTTCCTTCTGCGACCGCTTGCGCTCGCTCGGCTTGACGAGTTGCAAAGTCAGCTTGCCGACATTGCGGCTGCCGTCGACGTCGCCCACCTGCGTCGACATCAGGCGCACTTCGGGCATCACGCGCACCAGGTCTTCGACCTGCTTCATCTTCTCGTCGCCACGCGTCAGGCCGGTGCCGACCGGCATGCGCACGTTGAGCGAGATGTAGCTGTTGTCGGCGTCGGGAATGAACTCGCTGCCGACCAGTGGCGTCAGCGCGAGCGCGCCGACAAAACTGGCGAGGCCGGCGCACAGCACGGTCGCGCGCGGCGTGATGGTGGCGAAGCGCAGGCGCCGCGGCTGGCGCTTGTCACGTTGGCCAGCGGCGTCGAACGGCCGCCCGAAGGCCGGGATCGGCGGCACCCAGACGCGGTGGCGCCTGCCGGCGAAGACCCAGTGGATCAGGCGTGCGTAGACCGCGTGCATCACGTCGAGCAGGCGGTCGGTCGCGCGCATCAGGTGCCCCAGGCCCCAGACGCGCCCGAGCCGGTTGACCGGCGGGTCTTTCCAGATGCTCGAGAGCATCGGGTCGAGCGTGAAGCTGACGAACAGGCTCACCAGCACCGCCACCGCCACCGTGATGCCGAACGGGAAGAAGAACTTGCCGATGATGCCCTTCATGAACGCGACAGGCACGAACACCGCGCAGATCGCGAAGGTGGTCGCCATCACCGCCAGGCCGATCTCTTCGGTACCTTCACGGGCTGCGCGGCGGTGGTCCTTGCCCATGTGGATGTGGCGCACGATGTTCTCGCGCACCACGATCGCGTCGTCGATCAGGAGGCCGATGCACAGGCTCAGCGCCATCATCGTCATGAAGTTGAGCGTGAAACCGAAGGCGTACACCGCGATGAAGGCCGAGATCACCGAGATCGGCAGCGTGAGGCCGGTGATGATGGTGCTGCGCCAGCTGTGCAGGAACAGGAACACGATCGCGATCGTGAGCAGCGCGCCTTCGATCAGCGTGCGCTTGACGCCGCTGAGCGAGTCGCGCACCCAGTTGCTGTCGGCGTAGACGAGCCGCAGGTCGACGCCGCTCGGCAGGCTCTTGCGCAGCTCTTCGGTGGCGAGCTTGATGCCCTCGCCGGTCTCGACGATGTTGGCGTCTTGCTGCTTGAAAACCTCGAACGAGACCGAAGGCACGCCGTCGACCCGCGCGATCGAGGTCGGCTCGCGCTCGCGCTCGACCAATTCGCCCACGTCGCCGAGCCGCACGATCAGGTTGCCGCGGTTGGCCACCACCACGTCGGCAAACGCCTTCGGGTCGCGCACCCGGCCTTCCACGCGCACCAGCGCGTCTTCCTTGCCGCTGCTGAGCAGGCCGACCGGCACGTCGGCGTTGGCCCGCTGCAGCGCCGCCGACACATCGGCCGGCGTGAGCTGGTAGGCGCGCAGGCGCTGCGGGTCGAGGTTGACGCGCAGCTGGCGCACCGTCAGGCCGCTGACGTTGACCTTGGCAACCCCGCCGACCCGTTCGAGCCGCTTGCGCACGACCTGGTCGGCCAGCAGCGACAGCTCGCGCGCGCTGCGTTCCGGCGCCACCAGCGCGAGGTAGACGGTGGGCTGGGCGTTGTCGCCGTCGAAGCGCGAGATGTAGGGCGC
>JAYVTD010000438.1:0-6494 GCA_043774765.1 Rhizobacter sp.
CACCGCCGGCACGCCGGCCGCGCACAGCTCGCTCACCGTCACCGCGCCGGCGCGGCAGACGATCACGTCGCACTCGGCCAGGCGCGTGGCCATGTCGTCGATGAAAGGCAGCACCTGGGCCTGCACGTTCGCGTGGGCATAGGCCGCCAGCACGCCGGCGTGGTTGGCCTCGCCGGTCTGGTGCGTGACACGCGGGCGCTGCGCTTCTTCGAGCAGCGCCAGCGCTTGCGGCACGCACTCGTTGAGCACACGCGCGCCGAGGCTGCCACCGACCACGAGCAGACGCAGCGGCCCGCTGCGGCCGGCGAAGCGCTCGGCGGGTTCGGGCAAGGCTTCGATCTCGGCACGCACCGGGTTGCCGGTGACGATCGCGTCACGGGTCCAGCGCACCGCCTCGCCGTCGAAACCAAAGGCCACACGCCCGGCGAAAGGCAGCAGCGCGCGGTTGCTCATCAGCAGCGAGGCGTCGGCGTTGACGAGCACCAGCGGCTTGCGCAACAAGGCTGCCATCAGCCCGCCGGGGAAACACACATAGCCGCCCATGCCGAGCACGGCCGTCGCGCGGCGACGGCGCAGGATCTTCAAGCAACTCCAGAACGAGCCGATCAGGCGCAGACCGCCGTTCAGCATCTGCAGCAAGCCTTTGCCGCGCAGGCCGGAAAATCCGATCGTGTCGAGATCGATGCCGGTCGGTGGCACGAGCCGGTTTTCCATGCCAGTCGTCGTGCCGAGCCAGCTCACGCTCCAGCCGCGCGACTGCATCTCCCGCGCGACCGCCAGGCCGGGAATCACATGGCCGCCGGTGCCAGCCGCCATCACGACGAGGTGGTTGGCACTCATGTGGACCCCCAGGTCTCGGAGCACCGAGCCCGCCCCCCGAGGGGGGTCGCTTGCTTGGGGCGGCCCGGCGCGGCGCTCACGCGCGCCCTCCCCGCATCATCTGCCTGTTCTCGATATCGATACGCAGAACGATCGCCAAAGCGATCATGTTCATCACGATCGCCGAGCCGCCGTAGCTCATCAAGGGCAGCGTCAAGCCCTTGGTCGGCAGCACACCCAGGTTCACGCCCATGTTGATGAAGGCCTGCCCGCCCATCCACAGACCAATGCCTTGTGCGAACAAGCCGGCGAACACCCGGTCGAGCGCGATCGCCTGGCGGCCGATGTGGAACAAACGGCGCGCGAGCCAGAAGAAGGCCACGATCACGCAGGCCACGCCGACAAAACCGAGCTCTTCGCCGATCACCGCGAGCAAAAAGTCGGTGTGCGCCTCGGGCAGGTAGTGCAGCTTCTCGACGCTGCCGCCCAGCCCCTGGCCGAAGATCTCGCCGCGCCCGAACGCGATCAGCGAGTGCGTGAGCTGATAACCTTTTCCCTGAGCGTACAAGGGGTCCCAGGGTTTCAGGAACGCCAGGATGCGCTCGGCGCGCCACGGGCTGCTGACGATCATCAACACGAACGCACCGACCAGCACCGCGATGCTCAGGAAGAACATGCGGCCGTTCACGCCGCCGAGAAAAAGAATGCCCATCGCGATCACCGCGATCACCATGAACGCGCCCATGTCGGGCTCGGCCAGCAGCAGCATGCCGATCACGCCGAGTGCCACCGTCATCGGCGCCACCGCGCGCACGAACTTTTCCTTGATGTCCATCTTGCGCACCATGTAGCTGGCGGCGTACATCGCGATCGCGAGCTTGGCGAACTCGGAAGGCTGGAAGCTGAACGGCCCGATCGGGATCCAGCGGTGCGCGCCGTTCACGCCCTTGCCGATGAACGGGATCAGCACCAGCACGAGCAGCAGCAGCGAAGCCACGAAGACCCAGGGCGAGGCCTTCTCCCACACGCTGACCGGCACCTGCACCGCCACCAGCGCGGCGATCAGCGAGACCACGACGAACAGGATCTGCCGCGACATGAAGTACGACGGGGCGTAGCGCGCGAACTTGGGGTTGTCGGGCAGGGCCACGCTGGCGCTGTAGACCATCACCACGCCCAGCGCCAGCAGCGCGATCACGACGCAGACGAGGGCCTGGTCGAAGCCGGCCAGGCGCGTCGGCTGGCCACCCTTGCCGATGTCGATCCAGTCGCGGACCGGGATCGTGCTCTTCTCACTGGGCTTGCCACGGCTCTTGCCGGGCGCCTTGTCGTCGTCCATGCGCTTCGCAACGAGCGCACCCAGGCGCCCGCGCAATGCGGCCAAGCTGAACCGGGGCGAAGCGTGGGTTGCGCTCATGCCAGCACGCCCCCGCTGTCGGCCACGATGGCCTGCACTTCGCTCACGAACACCTCGGCGCGGTGCGCGTAGTTGCGGAACATGTCCAGGCTCGCACAGGCCGGGCTGAGCAGCACCGCGTCGCCGCAGTGCGCGCGCTCGAAGCACCAGCGCGTGGCGGCTTGCAAGGTCTCGAAACGCTGCAGCGGCACGCCGGTGGCGGCGAGCGCCGCTTCGATCTCCGCAGCGTCGCGGCCGATCGTCGCCACCGCGCGCACGTGGCGGCGCACCGACTCGGCCAGCGGCGTGAAGTCTTGCCCCTTGCCGTCGCCGCCGAGGATCACGACGAGTTTCGCCGGCGCCTTGTCGTCGCCCAGCCCGTTGAGTGCAGCCACCGTGGCGCCGACGTTCGTGCCCTTGCTGTCGTCGAACGCATCGACACCGTTGAATGTGGCGATGTACTGCACACGGTGCGGCTCGCCGGCGTATTCGCGCAGGCCGTGCAGCATCGGCGCGAGCGGGCAGTCGATGGCGCTGGCCAGTGCCAGCGCTGCCAGCGCGTTGGCGGCGTTGTGGCGGCCGCGCACCCGCAGCGCGTCGGCCGGCATCAGGCGCTGAATGTGCAGTTCTTCGGGTTCGGTGTCGCCGCGGCTGCGCTTGATCGTCTCGTCGGCTTCGAGCGCGCGCACCAGCCAGGCCATACCGTTCTCGTCGACCAGGCCGTAGTCGCCCGGGCGCTGCGGGCGGCCCAGGCCGAAGCGAACGACGTGGCGCTCGACGGCCCGCGCCGGCCGGCCTCGGGCGCCTTTCACCATCACCGGCGCAGGCACGAGCTTTTCGACCGCCGCGTCGTCGCGGTTGATCACCATCACCGCGTTCTGGCCGAAGACACGCGCCTTGGCCGCAACGTAGTTCGACATCGAACCGTGCCAGTCGAGGTGGTCTTGCGTGATGTTGAGGACGGTCGCCGCGCTCGGCTCGAAGCCCTTGGCTTCGTCGAGCTGGAAGCTGGAGAGTTCGAGCACCCAGACTTCGGGCAGGTGTTCGAATACCGGCTCGGCGGGCGGGGGCGGCGGCAGCATGATCGGCACCGGCGTGTCGTCGTCGGCGTCGATGACGGCGACGATTGGGGGTTCTTCTTCGGCCGGCTCGGCAGCGTAATCGGTGCTCGCGTCGGTTGACGATGCAGCGAGTTCCGGCACGGGTTCGGCTTCCACCGGCGCGGCAGCGGCAGGCTCCAGGTCGAGCGCATCGGCCAAGGTCTGCAACATCGTCGGCCCGATGTTGCCGGCCACCGCCACGCGTTTGCCGGTGCGTGCGATCAGCATCGCAGCCATCGCGGTCGTGGTGGTCTTGCCGTTGGTGCCGGTGATCGCGATCACCTTGGGTGCATAAGCGCGCTCGGCCTTCAGGTCAGCCAGGGCGCGGGCGAACAGGTCGAGCTCGCCCTGCACCAGGATGCCGGTGTCGGCGACCCGCTTCAGCGGCGCCGCTATGCGTTCGTCGAGCGGCGAAAGCCCCGGGCTCTTCAGCACCAGGTTCACACCGGCGAAGTGTTCGTCGGTCAGCGCACCTTGCAACAACACGGCCGAGGGCACGTGCTCGGCCAGCGCGGCCGCGTTCGGCGCAGCGTCGCGTGAGTCCCAGACCCGCAGGTCCGCGCCAAAACGCGCGCACCAGCGCGCCATTGCCAGGCCCGATTCACCGAGACCGAGCACGAGTACGGAGGTGTCTTTCAAGTAGTCCATCAGCGCAGCTTCAGACTCGCCAGGCCCACCAGGCACAGCAGCATCGTGATGATCCAGAAGCGCACGACGACCTGCGTCTCCTTCCAGCCCGATTTTTCGAAGTGGTGGTGCAGCGGCGCCATCTTGAAGATGCGCCGGCCGGTACCGTAGCGCTTCTTCGTGAACTTGAACCACAGGACCTGCAGCATCACCGACAGCGCTTCGGCCACGAACACACCGCCCATGATGCCGAGCACGATTTCCTGGCGCGTGATGACGGCGATGGTGCCGAGCGCGCCACCGAGCGAGAGGGCACCCACGTCGCCCATGAAAACCTGCGCCGGGTGGGTGTTGAACCACAGGAACGCGAGGCCTGCCCCCGCCATGGCGGCACAGAAGATCAGCAGCTCGCCGGTTCCCGGGATGTAGGGGAACAGCAGGTACTTGCTGTAGACCGAGCTGCCGGTGACGTAGGCGAAGACACCGAGCGCGGAGCCGACCATCACGACCGGCATGATCGCCAGGCCGTCGAGCCCGTCGGTCAGGTTCACCGCGTTGCTGGCGCCGACGATCACGAAGTAGGTCAGCGCGATGAAACCGAACACCCCGAGCGGGTAGCTGATGGTCTTGAAGAACGGCACGATCAGGTCGGCCTTAGGCGGCAGGTCGTTCGAGAAACCACTCTGCACCCAGCGCAGGAACAGTTCGAGCACGCGCAGGTTCGAGGTTTCCGAGACGCTGAAGGCGAGGTAGAGCGCGGCCACCAGGCCGATCACCGACTGCCAGAAATACTTCTCGCCCGAGGCCATGCCTTCGGGGTTCTTCTGCACCACCTTGCGCCAGTCGTCGACCCAGCCGATCGCGCCGAAGCCGAGCGTCACGACGAGCACGATCCAGACGAAACGGTTGCTCCAGTCGAACCAGAGCAGCGTCGACACACCGATGCCGATCAGGATCAACACACCGCCCATCGTCGGCGTGCCGCTCTTGACCAGGTGCGCCTCGACGCCGTAGTCGCGGATCGGCTGGCCGATCTTCAGCTCAGTCAGACGCCGGATCACCCACGGCCCGAAGGCCAGGCCGATCAACATCGCCGTCATCGCCGCCATCACGGCGCGGAAGGTCAGGTACTGGAACACGCGGAAGAAGCCGAACTCCGGCGACAGCGTCTGCAACCAGGTGGCCAGGCTAAGCAGCATGCGGGGCCTCTGCGTTGCGCGGATCCACAGGATTCATCAATGCCGACACGACTTGCTCCATGCGCATGAAGCGCGAACCCTTGACCACCACCGAACGGCATGCGGGCGCCTGCGCCAGCGCCGCGATCAACGAAGGCACGGCGTCGAAGTGGCGCGCCCCCGAAAAGGCCTGTGCGCTGTACGCGCTCATGCTGCCGGCGACCCACAGCGCATCGATGCCACGCGCTTTTGCGTAGGCGCCGACCTCGTGGTGGAAGGCCGGTCCCTGGTCGCCGACCTCGCCCATGTCGCCGAGCACCAGCCAGCGCGGGACGGGCATCGCGCTCAGCACGTCGATCGCGGCGCGCACCGAGTCGGGATTGGCGTTGTAGGTGTCGTCGATCAGCGTCACGCTCTGGCCGCCGCGCTTGAACGACTTGATCTGCGAGCGGCCCTTGACCGGCTCGAAGGCCTCTAACCCGCGGCCGATGGCGTCGAGCGGGCAGCCGGCGGCGAGCGCACACGCGGCCGCGGCGAGCGCGTTTTTCACGTTGTGCCAGCCGGCCACATGCAACTGCAAGGCGAGCGCACCAGCCGGGGTTTGCAGCATCACGGCCCAGTGCGGTACCGGCGCGTCGCCGTTCCATTCGGCGTGGCAGGTCAGGTCGGCGGGGCCCTGCAGCGCAAAGGTCAGCGTCGGGCGCGTGCCGGCCAGAGCGTGCCAGAGGGCAGCGTGGGTCTCGTCGGCCGGAAACACGGCCACACCGGTGGCACCGAGCGCCGAGATCACCGTGCCGTTTTCGCGCGCCACCGCTTCCACGCTGGCCATGAACTCCTGGTGCTCGCGCTGCGCGTTGTTGACGAGCGCGACCGTGGGCGCGGCAATGGCCGCGAGCTCGCCGATCTCGCCCGGGTGGTTCATGCCGAGTTCGACCACGCCGGCGCGGTGCCAGGTCTGCTCGTCCTGGCGCAGGCCGAGCAGCGTGAGCGGCACGCCGATGTGGTTGTTGAAGTTGCCGGCGGTCGCGAACGCCGCATCAAAGAGCCAGGCGCGCAGGATGGCCGCGATCATCTGCGTGACCGTGGTCTTGCCGTTGCTGCCGGCCACCGCGATCAACGGCAGCGCCAGGCGCTCGCGCCAGTGCAGGGCCAGCACGCCGAGCGCGGCGCGCGTGTCGGCGACCTGCAGGCCCGCCAGGCCGCTCTCGGCCAGGCCGTGCCGCGCCAGCGCCGCCACCGCACCGGCGGCCCGCGCCTGCGGGAGAAAGTCATGCGCGTCGAAGCGCTCGCCCTGGAGCGCCACGAACAGGTCACCGGGTTGCAGGCTGCGCGTGTCGCTGTGGACGCGCAAGATCGCCGTGGCCGGGTCGCCGA
>JAYVTD010000439.1:0-4250 GCA_043774765.1 Rhizobacter sp.
AGCGAGAACGCGCGGCTGTCGGGCTGGGTTTATGTGGACATCCGCGGGCGTGACCTGAGGTCGGCGGTGCAGGCCATGCAGCGTGTGGTGGCCGAGAAGGTCGCACTGCCGGCGGGCTACTCGATCTCGTGGTCGGGGCAGTTCGAGTTCCTGGAGCGCGCCACCGCGAAGCTGAAGGTGGTGGTGCCGTTCACGCTGCTGATCATCTTCGTGCTGCTGTACCTGGCCTTCCAGCGTTTCGACGAGGCCCTGCTGATCATGGCGACGCTGCCGTTCGCGCTGGTCGGCGGTATCTGGCTGCTGTACCTGCTGAGCCACAACCTCTCGATCGCCGGAGCGGTGGGCTTCATCGCGCTGGCCGGTGTGTCGGCCGAGTTCGGCGTGATCATGCTGCTGTACCTCAAGCAGGCCTGGGACGTTCGCATCGCACAGGGCAAGACCAGCACGGCCGATCTGCTCGACGCGATCCGCGAAGGCGCAGTGCTGCGCGTGCGTCCGAAAGCGATGACGGTGTCGGTGATCCTCGCCGGCCTGTTCCCGATCATGTGGGGCACAGGCACCGGTTCGGAAGTGATGCAGCGCATCGCCGCGCCGATGGTCGGCGGCATGATCACCGCACCGCTGCTGTCGATGTTCGTGATTCCGGCGGCCTACCTGCTGATGCGCCAGACGCGCGAGCGCAGGGCATGGCGTTTCGTGTTCGGGCGGCGGCGCCCGGCGTGAACCGATGGCCACGCCGCCGAGCCTCAACGTTCGCTGCAGGAATACGCCTCAGAATCGAACGATGTCCCGTACCCACGTAGTCGCACTGACACTGCTGGCGATGCTCGCCTTCGCTGCGAACTCCTTGCTCTGCCGTATGGCGCTGAAGCACACCGCCATCGACCCAGCCAGCTTCACGCTGATCCGGATCGTGTCCGGCGCGCTCGCGCTGTGGCTCATCGTGCGGATGCGCGATGGCAAGCAGGCTTCAGCAGGAGACTGGTCTTCCGCGTTCGCGCTCTTCGTGTACGCCGCAGCGTTTTCCTTCGCGTATGTGAGCCTGACCGCGGCAACGGGCGCATTGCTGCTGTTCGCCGCGGTCCAGACCACGATGATCGGGTTCGGCCTGTACAAGGGCGAGCGTCTTGGAGCCCGGCAGACCTTCGGACTGGTGTGCGCACTCGGTGGATTGGCCGGCCTGTTGCTTCCAGGGCTTTCGGCGCCGCCATGGCGGGGCTCGGCGTTGATGCTTGCAGCGGGGATCGCCTGGGGCGTGTATTCCCTGCGCGCCAGAGGCAGTGGAGATCCGCTGCGCGCGACCGCGGGCAACTTCGCGCGCGCTGTCGTGTTCGTGGCCGCACTGGCAATCGTGATGCTCCCGTCGGTGTCGTTGGACGGCGCCGGTGTCGGCTGGGCGATTGTGTCGGGCGCTCTGGCCTCAGGCGTCGGCTATGCCATCTGGTACACGGCGCTGGCCGGGTTGAAAGTGACCAGCGCCGCCACGGTTCAACTCAGCGTACCCGTCATCGCGGCCGCCGGCGGCATCGTTTTTCTCGGCGAGCCGGTCACGCTCAGGCTCGTGATCGCGTCGACCGTCGTCCTGGGTGGCGTCGCGCTCGTCATCGCTCGCAAACGCTGAGCCGAAGTGCCCACGCGCCCGACTCTCAGCGGGCTTCGTTTAACGCGCTCTTCACTCGCGGCAACCATTCTGCAAGGTGCGCTGCGATGCGTCCGGCCGCGCGGCCGTCCCACAGCGGCGGAATCTGTCCGTGCTTGCCGCCATTGAACAGGCAGTCCCAGACCGCCCGCGTCGCCAGCGCACGGCTGTTTCCGACCATCACCGTGCTTGCGATCACCGGGGTCTCGATGCGCTGCGGGTACACGCCCATCATCAGGCACGGAATACCCAGGGCCGAGGCCTCTTCCTGCAGGTTCCACGAGTCGGTCAGCACACAGGTGGCATTGCGCAGCAGCTCCACGTAGGGGGCGTAGGCCTGCACCGGGCCTGAAACGCTCAGCCCGTTTGCAGCCCGAGGATCAAAGTCAACGGATCGAGGGGCGCCGACACGAACCCGTGCTTGAGATAGAAACCCATGGCTTCTTCGTCGATGGCGTGGCACAGCAGGGCGCGCACTCCGATCAGTGCCGAGGCTTGGGTGGCACGAAGCACGGCGTCCTTCAGCAAGCCGCTTCCGACGCCGCGGCCAGCCCAGTCGGTGTGAACGGCGAGCCGACCGAGCACGATCACCGGCAACGGGTCCGGCATGTTTCTTCGCAGTCGACCCGCGACCGACGCCGCCGCGATTGAACCCGCAGAAAGGGCGTAGTAGCCGATCACCTGACGTTCCGGCGCGCAAACCACGTAAGTGCGCGAGGCGCCAGATGCCGCGTTGGCCAGCGCGCGCTTGCTGAGCCACGCACTCAGCGATTCATGCCGGCAAACGAACTGTGAGGTGTCATGCTCTGCGGCGATGGGCGCGGGCGCCGAAGCGCCGGCCAGCGCAGCCGGACTCATTTCTCCCAAGGCGCGCGCTTGGCCAGCAGCCGATTCAGCGCCGCGTTCTCCGAAAGCGGAGCATCCATCAGCGCCACGAAGGCCTTGTACTGCTTGGCATTCACCGTGAACAGCGTTTGGTCGAGCAGCACCTGCTCGGCTTTCTCGCGCGAAGCTTCGAGCATAAAGTCGGTGCGGCTCTTGCCCTGCAAGCGTGCGGCGCGGTCGATCAACTCCCGCTGAGCAGGAGGGGTGCGCAGGTTGATGACGGCGGAAGAAGTGGCTGAACTCATGTCGTGATTCTAGTGTGTGTGCACATCGTGCATACATCCGAAGCGCAGCCAGACCATGTCCAGGGTGCGAAGCTGCGCTTGTCTTGCAGGTGCGGCGCCCGCTTCGCATCGTCGGATCGGACCGGGCATGCGGTTCATCAGCGGATGGTCGTCCGCGTTCAGGATCAGCATGGTGCAGCTCTCGGCGATCTCGCCGCTTGGCTGGGGCGATCCAGTTGCTCGACATGCCGGCGAGCTCCCGTGGCTCGCCATCGGGGTGGCTACAAGCAAGAACGGGCCTTCGTGCCCGCTTCTGGTTTGAGTCTGGCCTATCAGCGGCTTTCGTCGAACGCGCTCTTCACTCGCGGCAGCCATTCTGCAAGGTGCCCTGCGATGCGTTCGGCAGCGCGGCCGTCCCACAACGGCGGAATCTGTCCGCGCTTGCCGCCATTGAACAGGCAGTCCCAGACCGCCCGCGTCGCCAGCGCACGGCTGTTTCCGACCATCACCGTGCTTGCGATCGCCGGGGTCTCGATGCGCTGCGGGTACAAGCCCATCATCAGGCACGGAATACCCAGCGCCGAGGCCTCTTCCTGCAGGTTCCACGAGTCGGTCAGCACACAGGTGGCATTGCGCAGCAGCTCCACGTAAGCAGCATAGGCCTGCACCGGAATGCAGGCGATGCGCTCGCGCGCGATCAGGGTGTCGAGCCGAAGTTTCTTCAGCTGGTCCTCGACGCGCACGTGCGCGGGCCAGATCAGGGGCACGTCGCGGCTCACGTCCTTCAGGATCGAGACAAGTTCCAACAAGTTCTGGCTCTCGCCGACATTGACCCGCTTGTTCAGGACCACGAGCGCATAGCCATTGCGGTCGGCGACGAAAGATTTCGGCATTTCGGCGGGCATCCCGGCGGGCGGCGACGTGATCAGTTTGCGCAGCGCGGCCTGCAGTGAATCGACCAGCAGCGTACCGACGCACTCAATGCGCCCGGCCGCGACACCCTCGTTCGCCAGTGTGGTGGCCGCCTCGACTTCGCAGGTGAAGAGCACGTCGGCGAGGTCGTCGGTCAGCTTGCGAGTCATGTCGGCGGCGGCGGAGCCTTCCCGGGCACGCAGGCCCGCACCGATGTGCACGACTGGCAGGTCTTTGCGTCGCGCGACCAACCCGCAGGCCAGCGCAGCGTCGCTGCCGTCGATCACGATCACCGCGCGCGGCTGGCTGTGGTCGATCACGAACTCGAACTTCTTCATCAGCTCGGCCGCCTGTTCGGCGTAGGTGCCGCCGGTCACGTCGAGATTGACGACGCTGCTGCTGGCGGCGAGGACGTTGAACAGGTCCAGGTTGAGTTCGAGCGCGTTGTTCCGGTAGACACGCACGAGCTTGGCCGCGGGCAGGTCTGAGCGCTCGGCGATCGCGTTCAGCAAGGGCGCCATCTTGATGTGGTCGCTGTGACCGCCGACCACGCACAACAAAGAGCCTTGCTGGCGCGCCGGGTGTGGTTC
>JAYVTD010000440.1:0-10856 GCA_043774765.1 Rhizobacter sp.
GCCGGCGCCGCAGCCGGGTGTGCATGCGAGCGCGCTCGTCGACCCGGCGGCCCGGGTGTCGGCCAGCGCGCTGATCGGCCCGTTCGTCGTGATCGAAGCCGGGGCCAGCATCGCCGACGGTGTGCAGATCGGCGCGCACGGCTTTGTCGGCGCCGGTGCCCGCATCGGCGCCGGTACGCGGTTCGCAGCGCGCGTGACCTTCGGGGCCGGCTGTTTCATCGGGGCTCGCGGCATCGTGCACAGCGGCGCGGTGATCGGTGCCGACGGCTTCGGCTTCGCGCCGACCGAAGGTCGCTGGGAAAAGATCGAACAGCTCGGCGCCGTGCGCATCGGCGACGACGTTGAGATCGGCGCCAACACCTGCATCGACCGGGGGGCGCTTGACGACACCGTGATCGAAGACGGCGTGAAGCTCGACAACCAGATCCAGATCGGCCACAACGTGCGCATCGGCGCGCACTCGGCGCTGGCCGGCTGCGTGGGCGTGGCCGGCAGTGCGGTGATCGGCAAGCACTGCACGGTGGGCGGCGCCGGCATGGTGATCGGGCACCTCGAACTGGCCGACCACGTGCACATCTCGGCCGGCTCGATGGTGATGCGATCGATTCACAAGCCGGGCGTGTACACGGGCGTATTCCCCATCGACGAGAATGCGTCCTGGGAAAAGAATGCAGCAACGCTGCGCCAGCTGCATTCGCTGCGCGACCGTTTGCGTGTGCTCGAAAAAAGCCTTCCACAAGACAAAGCCACCGACCCGAAGACTGCCTGACGATGGACATCCACGAAATCCTGAAGCGCCTGCCGCACCGCTACCCATTCCTGCTGGTGGACCGTGTGCTTGAGCTCGAAAAAGGCAAGCGCATCAAGGCCCTGAAGAACGTGACGATGAACGAGCCGTACTTCGTCGGCCACTTTCCGCACCGGCCGGTGATGCCTGGCGTGATGATCCTTGAAGCATTGGCACAGGCCGCGGCCATCCTGGCCTTCGACAACATGGGTGTGTTCCCCGACGACAAGACGGTGTTCTATTTCGCCGGCATCGACGCTGCACGTTTCAAGCGCCCGGTCGAACCCGGTGACCAGCTGATGCTCAACGTCACGCTCGACCGCATCAAATCCAGCATCGTCAAGTTCACGGCGCAGGCCACGGTCGACGGCGCCCTCGCGGCCGAAGCCGGGTTGCTGTGCACGATGCGCCGCATCCCCTGAGCCGGGCCCTGCGCGACATGGCCAGCATTCATCCCACAGCAATCGTTGAAGCCGGCGCCGAACTCGAGGCCTCGGTCAGCGTCGGCGCCTACAGCATCGTGCGCGAGCATGTGCGCGTGGGGCGCGGTACCACGATCGGCCCGCACTGCGTGATCGAGGGCCGCACCGCGATCGGCGCCGACAACCGCATCTTCCAGTTCTGCTCGATCGGCGCGCCGCCGCAAGACAAGAAGTACGCGGGCGAGCCGACCGAACTGCACATCGGTGACCGCAACACGATCCGCGAGTTCTGCTCCCTCAACACCGGCACGGCGCAAGACAGCGGCGTGACCCGCGTCGGTTCCGACAACTGGGTCATGGCCTACGTGCACATCGCGCACGACGTGCAGCTCGGCAACCAGACCATCCTGGCCAACAACGCCACGCTCGCCGGCCATGTACACGTGGGCGACTGGGTGATCGTGGGCGGCCTCTCGGGCTTGCACCAGTTCGTGAAGATCGGTGCGCACGCCTTCGTCGGCTTTTCGAGCGCCGTCACGCAAGATGTGCCGCCGTACATGATGGTCGACGGCAACCCGCTGGCGGTGCGCGGCTTCAATGCCGAAGGCCTGCGGCGGCGTGGTTTTGGCACCGAGCGCCTGGCAGCCGTCAAACAGATGCACCGCCTGCTGTACCGCAACGGCCTCACCTTCGCCGAGGCCTGTGCGGCGATCGCGGCGTTGGCCGGCGAGATGCCGGAAGCGGCGGCCGACGTGCAGATGATGAGCGAGTTCCTGGAACAAGCCACGCGCGGGATCGCGCGCTGATTCGCTGACCGCATGGATGCAAACGCACCTCGGCTGGCGATGGTGGCAGGCGAAGCCTCGGGTGACCTGCTGGCCGGGCTGTTGCTCGGCGGTCTGAAAGCACGCTGGCCAAACCTGCAGGCGGCCGGCATCGGCGGGCCGAAGATGGCGGCGCAAGGTTTCGACGCCTGGTGGCCGTACGACAAGCTCGCGGTGCACGGTTATTCGATGGAAGTGCTGCGGCGCTACCGTGAGATCTCGGGCATTCGCACCCAGTTGGCGGAACGCCTGCTGCGTGCGGATTCGAAAGAGCGGCCCGATGCTTTCATCGGCGTCGACGCGCCCGACTTCAACCTCGACCTCGAAACGAAGCTGAAGGCGCAGGGCATCAAGACGATCCACTTCGTCAGCCCGTCGATCTGGGCCTGGCGTGGCAAGCGGATCCAGAAGATCCGCCAGGCCGCCGACCTGGTGCTCTGCATCTTCCCGTTCGAGCCGCCGATCTACGCGAAGCAGGGCATCGCGGCCAGCTACGTCGGCCACCCGCTCGCCGATGCGATCCCGTTCGAGGTGCCACGGGCCGCCGGCCGCGCCGCGCTGGGTATCGGCGACGCGGAGACCGTCGTCGCGCTGCTGCCCGGCAGCCGCCGCGCCGAAGTGCAGTACATCGCGCCGCTGCTGCTCGCCGCCGCGGCCGAGATGAACCGGCTGCGCCCGGGCCTGCGCTTCGTGCTGCCGGTCGTTCCGGGCCTGCGCCACCTGGTCGAGCCGCTGCGCAAGCAACTGGCGGCCGAGCTGAACATCGATCTGCTCGACGGCCATTCGCACGAAGCGCTTGCCGCCTGCGACGTGACACTGGTCGCCAGCGGCACCGCGACGCTGGAGGCTGCACTCTTCAAGCGGCCCATGGTCATCACCTACGCGATGCACGCACTGAGCTGGCAGATGATGAAGCGCATGAAATACCAGCCCTGGGTCGGCCTGCCGAACATCTTGCTCAACGATTTCGCGGTGCCCGAACTGCTGCAGGGTGACGCCACGCCTGAGCGGCTGGCACACGCCGCGCTGGCCTGGCTCGACGACGCGCCGCGCTGCGACGCGCTGCGCCTGCGCTTCGAGGGCCTGCACCGCGAACTGCGCCGCAACACCGCTCAGGCGGCCACCGATGCGATCGAAAAAGTTCTGGTGGGCTGAGCCTGAGCAGCTCGGCCTGAGCTTCGTCACACCTGGCGCCTTGCACGCCGGCGTCGACGAAGCCGGGCGCGGCCCGCTCGCCGGGCCGGTGGTGGCCGCGGCGGTCATCCTCGACGACCGGCAGCCCATCGACGGCTTGAACGACTCCAAGCTGCTGACGCCGCGCCGGCGCGAGCTGCTGTTCGACCAGATCCGCGCCCGGGCACTGTGCTGCAGCATCGCGCAGGCCAGCGTCGAAGAGATCGATGCGCTGAACATCCTGCAGGCGACCATGCTCGCGATGCAGCGTGCGGTCGACGGCCTGCGCCTGCGCCCGCACCGGGTGCTGGTCGACGGAAACCGGCTGCCGATCCTGAAAGTGCCGGCCGAAGCCATCGTCCGCGGCGACGCGACGGTGAAGGCGATCTCGGCCGCGTCGATCCTCGCCAAGGTGTTCCGCGACCGGCTGTGCGTCGAGATGCACGCCTTGCACCCGCAATACGGCTTCGACGGCCACAAGGGTTATCCGACGCCGGCGCACCTGGCGGCCTTGCGCGAGCACGGTGCCTGCCCGCAGCACCGGCGCAGCTTCGGGCCCGTGCGTGAAGTGCTCTGAGATGATTGCGGGCGTATCGTCGGTCAAGCACATCACGTCGCGTGACAACCCGCTATTGTTGCGCCTGCGCAAGCTCGCCGCCGACCCGGTGGCTTACCGCAAACTCGGTGCGGTGTGGATCGAAGGCGAGCACCTGTGTTCGGCCCTCGTGCAGCGCGGTGGCGCCGCGTTGCAGGCGGTGATCACCGAAGAGGCATGGCAGGTGCCGGCGTTGCAGCAACTGGCGAGCGCCGCGCCCGCGGTCGTGGTCGTTCCGGCGCCGCTGATGGCCACGCTGAGCGCACTCGAATCGCCGGCGCCTTTGGGTTTTGTGCTGCCGTGGGCCGGGCCGGGTGAACTCGCGGCCGACCAGCCGAGCGTGGTGCTCGATCGGCTGCAAGACGCCGGCAACGTCGGCAACATCCTGCGCAGCGCATCGGCGTTCGGCTTCACGCAGGTGATCGCGGTCAAGGGCACGGCCGCGCTGTGGTCGCCCAAGGTCTTGCGCGCCGGCATGGGCGCGCACTTCGGGCTGCGGCTCGTGGAAGTGGTGAACGACGACGCGCTCGGCGCACTGCAGATGCCGATGTTCGCCACCAGCTCGCACGCCGCCCGGCGGATCCACGAAGCGAGCTTGCCGTGGCCCTGCGCGTGGGTCATGGGGCACGAAGGGCAGGGTGTATCGGCGGCGCTGATGCAACGCTGCACCGAAGCGCTGTGCATTCCGCAGCCGGGCGGCGAAGAGTCGCTGAACGTGGCTTCGGCCGCGGCGGTGTGCCTCTACGAATCGGCGCGCCAGCGCGCATGACGTCTCAGTACATCAACCGGTCCGGCCGCAGGTCGCGCAGGATCGTCGTCGCGATTTCTTCGATCGACTTGTGCGTCGACGACAGCCAGGCAATGCCTTCGCGCCGCATCATGCCTTCGGCTTCTTTCACTTCGTAGCGGCAGTTCTCGACCGACGCGTATTTGCTGCCGGGCCGGCGCTCGTTGCGGATCTGGTTCAGGCGCTCCGGGTCGATGGTCAGCCCGAAGCACTTCTTCTTGAAGGGCGCCAGCGACGACGGAATCTGCCCGCGATCGAAGTCTTCCGGGATCAGCGGGTAGTTCGCCGCCTTGATGCCGTGCTGCATCGCCAGGTACAGCGAGGTCGGCGTCTTGCCGCTGCGGCTCACGCCGACCAGGATCACGTCGGCCTGCGCCAGGTTCTTCGACGACTGGCCGTCGTCGTGCGCCAGTGAGAAGTTGATGGCCTCGATGCGGTCGGTGTACTCCTGGCTCTTCGACACGTCGGCGAAGCGGCCGACACGGTGGTTGGAGGTCATGCCGAACTCGGCTTCGAGCGGTTCGATGAAGGTGTTGAAGAGGTCCAGCACCAGCCCCTTGGACTCGCTCTTCACGATCGCCAGGATCTCCGGGTTCACCAGTGTGATGAACACCACAGGCTTGCGGCCTTCGGTGTCGGCCGTGTGGTTGATCTCGCGCAGCACCTGGTGGGCCTTGTCGGCGGTGTCGATGAAAGGCCGGCGCACGTGGCGCGGCCGAACAGCGAACTGCGACAGGATCGAGTTGCCGAAGGTCTCGGCCGTGATGCCGGTGCCGTCGGAGACGAAGAAGACAGTGCGATTGGCCATGGTTGCGGGGGCGGCGCCGGTTCGTGGAGGGTCAGACTGATGATAGGCAGTTCGCCTCTAGAATCGACCCCACGCTTCCATTCCGCACCCGATGAACGCCGCCGCCGCCCCCGCAGAGACCCCCTCGGGCCGGGCGTGCACCCGGGCCGCCGTGACCCTCGAGCTCTGCTCGGGTCGCCGCCGCCGCGACGCTGAAGCACCGATTTTTCACCATCCTGGAGTTTTCCCATGTCAACCAGCCCCCTGGCGACCGCCCTGGTCGCCCCGTTCGAACACCTGAGAATGGCCGACGTCGAAGCGGTCGGCGGCAAGAACGCCTCGCTCGGTGAAATGATCAGCCAACTGGCCGCCTCGGGCGTGCGGGTGCCCGGCGGCTTTGCCACCACGGCGCACGCGTTCCGGGAATTCCTGAAGCACAACGGCCTGGCTGCACGAATCGAAGCGAGGCTGGCCAAGCTCAACACCGACGACGTTCGCGCGCTGGCCGTGGCCGGCGCCGAGATCCGCCACTGGATCGAAACGACGCCGTTTCCGCCCGAACTCGACGCCGCCATTGCTTCCGAATTCGCCAAGCTGAGCGCCGGCAGCCCGGGCGCGTCGTTCGCTGTGCGTTCTTCGGCCACCGCCGAAGACCTGCCCGACGCGTCGTTCGCCGGCCAGCAGGAAACCTTCCTCAACGTCGTCGGCATCACCGAAGTGCTGGCGAAGATGAAGGAAGTCTTCGCCTCGCTCTACAACGACCGCGCCATCAGCTACCGCGTGCACAAGGGCTTCGCGCACAGCGACGTGGCCTTGTCGGCAGGCGTGCAGCGCATGGTGCGCTCCGACCTCGGCGCGGCCGGCGTGATGTTCACGATCGACACCGAAAGCGGCTTCAAGGACGTAGTCTTCATCACCTCGAGCTACGGCCTTGGCGAAACGGTGGTGCAGGGCGCCGTGAACCCGGACGAGTTCTATGTGCACAAGCCCGCCTTGCGCGCCGGCAAGCACGCGATCATCCGCCGCAACCTCGGTTCCAAGCTGATCAAGATGGAGTTCGCCACGCCCGAAGAGAAGGCGGCCAGCGGCCGGCTCGTGAAGACGGTCGACACGGTGCACGAACACCGCAACCGCTTTTCGCTGAGCGACGCCGACGTGAGCGAACTCGCCGGCTACGCGCTGACGATCGAACAGCACTACGGCCGCGCGATGGACATCGAGTGGGGCAAGGACGGCGCCGACGGCAAGCTCTACATCCTGCAGGCTCGCCCCGAGACGGTGAAGAGCCAGCAGGAAGGCAAGGTCGAGCAGCGCTACAAGCTCAAGGGCAGCGGTACCGTGCTCGCGGAAGGCCGCGCGATCGGCCAGAAAATCGGCACCGGCCCGATTCGCATCGTTCACAGCCTGGCCGACATGGACCAGGTGCAGGCCGGCGACGTGCTCGTCACCGACATGACCGACCCGAACTGGGAGCCGGTGATGAAACGCGCTGCCGCCATCGTCACCAACCGCGGCGGGCGCACCTGCCACGCGGCGATCATCGCGCGCGAACTCGGTATTCCGGCCGTCGTGGGCTGCGGCGACGCGACCGACGTGCTGAAAGAAGGCGCGCTCGTCACCGTGGCCTGCTCCGAAGGCGACACCGGCTACATCTACGACGGCCTGCTCGAGACCGAAGTGACCGACGTGCAGCGTGGCGAGATGCCGCCTTGCAAGGTGAAATTCACGATGAACGTGGGCAACCCGCAGCTCGCCTTCGACTTCGCGCAGATGCCCAACAGCGGCGTGGGCCTGGCGCGGCTCGAGTTCATCATCAACAACAACATCGGCGTGCACCCGAAAGCGATCCTCGACTACCCTAACATCGACAGCGACCTGAAGAAGGCGGTCGAGAGCGTGGCGCGCGGCCACGCCTCGCCTCGCGCTTTCTACGTCGACAAGCTGGTCGAGGGCATCGCCACGATCGCCGCGGCGTTCTGGCCCAAGCCGGTGATCGTGCGGCTCTCTGACTTCAAGAGCAACGAGTACCGCAAGCTGATCGGCGGCTCGCGCTACGAGCCCGAAGAAGAGAACCCGATGCTCGGTTTCCGCGGCGCGTCACGTTACGTGAGCGCGGAGTTCGGCGAAGCCTTCGCGATGGAGTGCGAAGCGCTGAAGTTCGTGCGCGACCAGATGGGCCTGACCAACGTCGAGATCATGGTGCCCTTCGTGCGCACGCTCGGCCAGGCCAAGGCCGTGGTCGGCATGCTGGCCGACCGCGGCCTGAAGCGTGCCTCTGACGGCGGCACCGACGGCCTGAAGATCATCATGATGTGCGAGGTGCCGAGCAACGCGATCCTGGCGGAGCAGTTCCTCGAGCACTTCGACGGCATGTCGATCGGCTCGAACGACCTGACGCAGCTGACGCTGGGACTCGACCGCGACTCTGGCATGGAACTGCTGGCCAAGGACTTCGACGAGCGCGACCCTGCCGTGAAGGCGATGATCTCGCGCGCCATCAGGGCGTGTGTGGCGGCCGGCAAATACGTCGGCATCTGCGGCCAGGGCCCGAGCGACCACCCTGACTTTGCCGACTGGCTGGCCGACGAAGGCATCGTGTCGATCTCGCTGAACCCCGACTCGGTGGTCGAGACCTGGAAGCGGCTGGCCGCGCGTCAGTAGACGTTCAAACCAGTCCGTCGAACGGCAACACGTCGACGAGCTCTCCGGCGGCCACGCTGCCCTGTTCGTGGTGCAGCACGACGAGTCCGTTGGCCTCGCTCATGCTGCGCAAAATGCCCGAGCCTTGCGAGCCTGTCAGCGTGACCCGGCAACTGCCATCGGCACTGCGCGTGACGATGCCACGCTGGTATTCGGTGCGGCCCGGCTTCTTGCGGATCGCCTCGGCGCTCGCAGCGCGCAGCATCGGCAGCGGGCTGGCCGCGGCGCCGCTCATCGCGAGCAGCGCGTCGCGCACGAAGGCATAGAAAGTCACCATCACCGCGACCGGGTTGCCGGGCAGGCCGAACAGGATGGCGCCCGGGCCGCCGTGGCCCGCGCTGATGCGCCCGATCGCCATCGGCCGACCGGGCCGCATCGCGATGCGCCAGAACAATACGTCGCCGAGTTGTGCCATCACCTGCTTGGTGTGGTCGGCCTCGCCGACGCTGACGCCGCCCGAGGTGATGACAGCATCGGCATTCGCCGCGGCGTGCCGGAAGGTCTGCGCCAGCGCCACCGGGTCGTCGCGCACGACGCCGAGGTCGAGCACCTCGACGCCCAGGCGCTGCAGCATGCCCCACAACGTGTAGCGGTTGCTGTCGTAGACGCAGCCTGCATCGAGCGGTTCGCCGAGCGAGCGCAGTTCGTCGCCGGTGGAAAAGAAGGCCACGCGCAGGCGCCGCAGCACCGGCACCTCGGCCTGGCCGAGCGACGCCAGCATGCCCAGATCGGCCGGGCGAAGCAGGCGGCCGGCGCGCAGGGCGGCGTCGCCACGGGCCAGGTCTTCACCGGCGAGGCGGCGGTTGTCGCCGGTGCGCAGCACACCGGCCGGCACGTGCACACGTTCGCCGTCGGTCTTGACGAACTCCTGCGGCACGACAGTGTCGAGGCCGGGTGGCATCACCGCGCCGGTCATGATGCGAACGCATTGGCCGGGCTGCACGGCGCCGCCGAACTGTTGGCCGGCGAAGCGAGTGCCGATCGACACGAGCACGGTGACGCCTTCGGCCGCGAGGTCGCTGCCGCGCAGCGCATAACCGTCCATTGCCGAGTTGTCGGACGCCGGCACGTTGATGGCCGAGACGATGTCGCGCGCGAGCACACGGCCGAGCGCGCTGCGTATCGGCAGCATCTCGACCGCCTCGACACGCGGCACGAGCCGGGCGATGAATTCCTGCGCCTGCGCGACCGGCAGTGCGTTCGGGTCATAGCCGGCGACGCAGGAAGCGATCTGCTGCAGCGAAAGGGGAAGGGTGCTCATAGTGTCAGGAACATGTGGTCCTTGGCGTGGTAACGGCCGTCGACCTGGATGGCATGCTGCAGGGAACCGAAACGCATGAAACCAGCCCGTTCGTAGAGGCGCACGGCGGCCGTGTTGCCGGCGGTCACGGTCAGGGTCAGCATCTCCATGCCTTCGACGCTGCGCGCCGCCGCGATGCCGGCTTCCAGCAAACCCCGCCCGAGGCCACCGCCTTGCAACTCGGTGCGCACCATCATGCCGACCAGGTGGCCGATGTGGCAAACCTTGACGCGTGTGTCGCGCTCGCAGCCCAGTGTGCCGACGAGCTGGCCCGACTGCCAGGCGCCGAGCATGAAGCTGCCGCCGCCCGGCTGCGTGAGACCGAGGCGCGGCAGGTAACTCTGTGCGCTGCGTTTCTGTTCGGTGGCCGCGTCGGACGTGAATGCCTCGGGGTGCGCCGCCAGCATCGAGTCGCGCAGCGCTTTGTAGGCCGGCAGGTCGGCCGCCACCAGCGCATGGATGTCGACCAGCTCAGCCATTCGTTTGCAGTTGCTGCAGCTCGGCCGGCGTATTGGCGTTGGCGAACGCGAGCGGGTCGTCGAAGGGCACCTCGACGCAGCCGTGCTGTGCGGTCCAGCGGTCGATCTTGCGCTGGCCTGCTTGCGTGAAGCGGATCAGGCTTTCCATCAGCGAGGTTTTCATCAGGCAGAAGACCGGCTGCACCTGCAGCACGTCGCCCTGACGCGTGGCCGCGATCGCGATCTCGGCGTCCTGCGCTTCGAGCGCTGAAGCAAGGCGCTCGACCAGGTCGAGCGGGAACAGCGGCGAGTCGCAGGGCACCGTCACCATGTAGGGCGTTGCGCAGTGCTCCAGGCCGGCCAGGAAGCCCGCCAGCGGGCCGGCATAGTCGGGCAGGGCATCGGGCCACACCTGCGCGCCCATCGCCTCGTAGGCGGCCAGGTTGCGGTTGGCGTTGATCATCACGTCGCCGACCTGCGGGCCGAGCCGCAGCAGCGCATGCATGGCGAGCGTGCTGCCCTGGTGGTTCTGCAAGCCCTTGTCGACACCGCCCATGCGGCTGCCGCGGCCGCCGGCCAAAATCAGGCCGGTGATGTGTTCGGGGGGGATCACGGTTCGGCCTTCAACGCGACTGCACGAGGATGTAGCCGCGGTTCTCGACGGTGTCGAAGGTGCGCATGCCGCGGATGAGCGAGCTGACCGGCATCCAGACCCATCCGGCACTCGCAGGGTTCACGTCGAGCACCAGCACCGAGTCGGACTCGGCGTCGTAGGCCCCCAGCGGCGAGATGTGCCCGCCCCCGACCTGGCCGACTTCGGTGCGCCGGTAGTTCACCACCACGTAGTCGCCGGCGCGCTCAAGGTTGACGGCGAGGTCGCGGCGGATGTCGGCGTCGGTCGTCTTGTCGTCGACCACCACGAGGCGGGTGGCGAGGTCGTGCGCGCGCAACAGCTCGTCGAGCTGGCGCAGCTGGTAGCCGAAGTCGCGCATCTGCTTGCCGTTGATCACGACAGGTTCGCCG
>JAYVTD010000441.1:0-3571 GCA_043774765.1 Rhizobacter sp.
GGGCTGCGGCGAAGTCTGGGCACTCTACGTCGACCCGGGGCACTGGTCCGGCGGTGTCGGGCGCGCGCTGTTGCAGCGTGCCCGCCAGCGCCTGACCGAACGCGGCCTTCGCAGCATCAGCCTGTGGGTGCTGGCCGCGAACGTCCGCGCGATCCGCTTCTACGAAACCGCAGGCTTCACGCTCGACGCCGGTTCGGCCCAGGTGTTCGAGCTGGGCGGGCGATCAGTGCAGGAGTTGCGCTACACCCTGATCACGGCTGCTTCCCGCCCGCCGCAGGCGGTCCTGCCCGCCACGCCATGAGTTCGCGATCACCCGCTGCCGGCAACCTCTCGACCACCGCGTTCGCCACGCTGCTGCTGATCGCCTTCATGATGGGCGCGAACCACGTGGCGGCGCGCGTGGCTTTCGAACACGGTGTCGATGTCGTCACCGCCGTCGCCTTTCGCAGCACCATCACCGCGGGGGTGGTCGGCCTGTTGCTGGTGCACTACCGTGTGCCACTGAAGTTCGAGCGCCGGCACCGCTGGGCGCTGCCGGGCATCGGGGTGCTGATCGCCGTGCAGAGCCTGTGCCTGTATTCCGCGGTCGCGCGGCTGCCGGTGGCGCTGGCCTTGTTGGCGTTCAACACCTACCCGCTGTGGACGGCGCTGTGGGCACGTGTGATCTACGGCCACCGTGCCGAGCGCCGTGTGCTGATGGCGATGCCGACGATGCTGCTCGGTCTGGCGCTGGCGCTCGACGTGCTCGGTGCCGCGTCGGGCCTGGGCGCGACCGGGCAGTGGCGGCAGATCGGTGCCGGCGTGGCCTTCGCGCTTGCTGCTGCCGCCACCTTCGGCCTGGCGCTGGTGCTGACGCAGCACGAAGCCGGCGATGTCGACGGGCGGCTGCGCACTGCCACCACGATGACGCTGGTCGCCGTGTTCGCGCTTGCCGGTGCGGGCCTGCAGGGCGGGCTGCACCTGCCGAACGCCGCGGTCGGCTGGGTTGGCCTGGGCGCGCTGACCTTCCTGTACGGCACGGCGTTCACGATCATGTTCACCGTGCTGCCACGGCTCGGCGTGGTGGGCAATTCGGCCATCATGAACGTCGAGCCCATCTTCGCACTCGGGCTCGCCTGGGCAGTCCTGGGGCAGTCGATCGCAGCCATCCAGTTGCTTGGTGGCCTCATCGTCGTGGCCACGGTGGTCTGGCTCGGGCTGCGCCGGCGCGCGGCGGCTTGATCAAGGCTCACCCGCGCGGGTGATGCGCTGCGTGCAGCAGCTTCAGCCTTTCGCGCGCCACATGGGTGTAGATCGTGGTCGTGGAAATGTCGGCGTGGCCGAGCAGCATCTGCACCGCGCGCAGGTCGGCGCCGTGGTTCAGCAGGTGGGTGGCGAACGCATGACGCAGCGTGTGCGGCGAGAGCGGCACCTGCACACCACCGCGCAGCGCGTGCGCCTTGATCAGCTTCCAGAACATCTGGCGCGTCATCGGCCCGCCGCGCGCGGTGACGAAGAGAGCGTCGCTGGACTGGCCCTTCAGGATCGCCGCTCGGCACTCGGCCAGGTAACGCTGCAGCCACGCGTGGGCTTCTTCGCCGAAGGGCACGAGCCGCTCTTTCGCGCCCTTGCCGGTGACGCGTAACGCGCCATCGCTCAGGCTGAGGTGCACGCTCTTGAGCGTAACGAGCTCGCTGACGCGCAGGCCGCTCGCGTACATCAGCTCGAGCATCGTGCGGTCGCGCAGGCCGCGCAGTGTGTCGACGTTCGGCGCGCCGAGCAGCGCTTCGACCTGCGCTTCGCTCAGCGTCTTGGGCACGCGCATGGGCTGGCGCGCCGTGAGCAGTTTCAGCGTCGGGTCGCTGGTCAGCAGGTGTTCGCGCAGTGCCCAGCGAAAGTAGCGCTTGAATACTGTCAGCCGCCGGTTGCTGCTGGTCGCCTTGCTGCCTTCGTGGCGCGCCACGCGGTACTCGAGCAGGTCGCTCTCGCGGGTGGCGTCGAGGGCCCGCTGGCTGCTGCGCGCGAGCCACTCGGCATAGAGCTGAAGGTCACGTCGGTACGCCGCCAGCGTGTTGTTCGACAGGCCGTCTTCGATCCACAACGCATCGATGAATCGGTCGATCGACGCCTCGCTGGCGAGGGTCTCGTTCAGCCCCTACTCCAGCGTCAGCTTCTGCAGCGCCACGACCTTCTTGTAGACCTCGAACTCGGCCGCGATCTGTGCCGCGAATTCGGCCGGCGAGTTGGCCACGATCTGCGAGCCGGTTTCTTCGATGCGCTTCTTCACGGCCGGGTCTTCGAGCGTCTTCTTCACTGCCGTGCTGATCTTGTCGACCACTTCTTTCGGCAGGCCCTTGGGGCCGTAGATGCCGTAGTAGGCCATGCGGTTCACCTGTTCGAGCCCGACTTCCTTGAAGGTCGGCACGTTCGGCAATTGCGGCAGGCGCTGCGGCGCGGCGACCACGATCGCGATCAGGCGGCCGTCCTTGATGAAGGGCAAGGCCGAAGGCATGTTGTCGAAGATGATCGGCACCTGGCCGGCCACCGTGTCGTTCAATGCCGGGCCGGCGCCGCGGTAGGGAATGTGGGTGATGAAGGTGCCCGAGAGGTTCTTGAACAGTTCCATCTGCAGGTGGCCGATGCCACCCGTACCGGAACTGGCGAAGCTGTACTTGCCCGGGTTCTTCTTGATCTCGGCCAAAAAGCCCTTGTAGTCGCGCGCCGGGAAGCTCGGGTGCACCGCGATCACGTTCGGCGTGGCCGCCACGTTGATGATGGGCGTGAAGTCGGTCAGCGGGTTGTAGGGGATCTTCGGGTTGATGGCCGGGTTGGCGGCGGTTGTCGACACGGTGGCCATGCCGAGCGAATAACCATCGGGAACCGCCTTTGCGGTTTCGTTCGCGCCGATCGAGCCCCCGCCACCGGCCTTGTTCTCCACGATCATGGCCTGCCCGAGCGGGCCGTTGATCTTCTCCGACAGCACACGCGCGACGATGTCGGTCGTGCCGCCCGGCGCGAACGGCACCACCAGCCGCACCGGTTTCGACGGGTAGGCCTGGGCCCAGGCGCCGCCGGCTGCAAACAGACTGGCTGCGGCGGCCAGGGAAGTGATGATCAGGGTGCGGCGTTGCATCGAGTCGGTCTCCGTCAGGAACGAAAGCGAAAAGTGTAGGGCCAGACCGGCATGACGCTGCAGCGGGCTCACCCTGCCCCGGGGTCTTTGCGCTGGCGCGCGCTGGCACACTCGGCGCATGTCGAATGCCCTGCTGCTCTTGCCCGACTTTCTGCTGATCCTGCTCGGCTTCGTGCTCTGCCATCGCACGGCCTTGAATCGCCCGGTCTGGGAAGCCGCCGAGCGGCTCGTGTACTACCTGCTGTTCCCGGTGCTGTTGTTCAACTCGATCCTGAAAAGCCCGTTGCAGCCGGCGCAGACACTGAGCCTGGCCGCGGCCGCCGTCTGCACCGTGGCCGTCGGTGCGGTGATCGCATTTGCCATCGGACGCTGGCCGGGTGTGGACGCACGGTTGCACGCTTCCGGCGCGCAGACCGCGTTCCGCTTCAACTCCTTCATCGGCCTGGCCTTGTCGGAACG
>JAYVTD010000442.1:0-13893 GCA_043774765.1 Rhizobacter sp.
CCACGACACACCTTCGCCGCCCATCTGGCTGAAGGTGACGGTGCTGCGGTCCATCCACACCGCCATGTAGTGGCAGCCGATGCCGGCCACCGCGCGCGAGCCTTCGGGCACCTTGGTGCTGGTGTTGTGCGGGCAGCCGCTGCAGAAGAACGGCGTGCGCTCGCCGGCGTCGGTGGCGACGGTCTGCACCGTCATGCTGCGTTCCTTGGCATCGATCAGCGCGATGCGGGCGTCGAGCCGCGCGGCGGTGTCGGCATCGACTCCGAGCTTCTTCAGGCGCTTGGCAATCGCCTTGGCGATGATCGCCGGCGTCAGGTCGGCCTGCGCGCGCAGCAGCCAGTTCTTGCTCGGGTTCGGCTGGCTCCATTCGCCGCCGCTCTCGTCGCCATCACCTTCGTCGAACTTGCCGAGCACGTTCGGGCGCACGTCGGCGCGCCAGTTGTAAAGCTCTTCCTTCAGCTGGTATTCGATGACCTGGCGCTTTTCTTCGACGACCAGAATCTCCTGCAGGCCTTGCGCGAAGTCGCGCGTGATCGTGGCTTCGAGCGGCCACACCACGTTGACCTTGTGCAGGCGAATACCGAGGCTGCGGCACACGTCGTCGGGCAAGCCCAGGTCGTGCAGCGCCTGGCGCGTGTCGTTGTAGGCCTTGCCGCTGGCGATGATGCCGAAGCGGTCCGCTTTCCCCCCGTTATGGCCTTCGATCACGTTGTGATTGAGCTTGTTGGCTCGCACGTAGGCGAGTGCGGCGTACCACTTGTAGTCCATCAGCCGCGCTTCCTGCTCGAGCGGTGCGTCGGGCCAGCGAATGTGCAGGCCGCCCTCGGGCATGGGAAAGTCGGTGGGGATCACGATGTCGACGCGGTCGGGGTCGACGAACACGCTGCTCGACGATTCGACGATCTCCTGGATCGTCTTCATGCCCGACCACACGCCGGCGAAGCGGCTCATCGCAAAGGCGTGCAGGCCCATGTCCAATATGTCTTGCACGCTGCTCGGGAAGAACACCGGCAGGCCGCAGGCCTTGAAGATGTGGTCGCTCTGGTGGGCAGCGGTGCTGCTCTTGGCGATGTGGTCGTCGCCGGCCAGCGCGATCACGCCGCCGTGCTTCGACGTACCGGCCATGTTGGCGTGCTTGAACACGTCGGAGCAGCGGTCAACGCCCGGGCCCTTGCCGTACCAGATGCCGAACACGCCGTCGAACTTCTTGCTCTGCGGGTACAGGTCGAGCTGCTGCGAACCCCACACCGCGGTGGCGGCGAGTTCTTCGTTCACGCCGGGCTGGAACACGATGTTCTGCGCCGCGAGGTGCTTCTTCGCCTGCCACAGAGACTGGTCGTAACCGCCGAGCGGCGAGCCGCGGTAACCGCTGATGAAACCGGCGGTGTTCAGGCCTGCGATGGCGTCGCGCGTTTTCTGCAGCATCGGCAAACGCACCAGCGCCTGCGTGCCACTCATGAAGGCGCGGCCATGTTCGAGCGAATACTTGTCGTCGAGCGTGACGCTCTCCAGGGCCTTGCGGATCGACTCGGGCAACGGTGCGTTCATCGGCGGTTTCCTCGGGGAGAAGTGGGGCGCGGTTCCGGCTCGTGACCTTGGCGCGCAAGGCCACAGTTTAGGGAAACGCCCGCGTGAAGTCTTTTCTTTGTTCGCCTTGAATCTGGTGCTTGCAGCAATAATCTTGCGCGAAATTGCCACAAGGAGAAGAAATGGCGCTCAAGAAGCCGGCTTCAGTGAAAACCCCTGTTCGTGCGGCAACACCCGCAGCGGCTGCAGACGCAGCAGCCGGCGAGCCGCACGGCAACGAGCTCGACCGCTACGACATCGCGCTGCTGCACGAGCTGCAGCGCGACGCGAGGCTGTCGAACACCGAGCTGGCCGCGCGCATCGGGCTGTCGGCCGCGCCGACGTGGCGGCGCGTGAAGTGGCTCGAAGAACAGGGCTACATCACCGGCTATCGCGCCGAGATCGACCGGCGCAAGATCGGGCTGGGCGTGCTCGCGTTCGTGCGTGTGGATGCCGACCGCAATACCGCCACGGCCACGCGCCAGCTCGAAGAAGCGATCCGGCGCATTCCCGACGTGATCTCCTGCCACTACATCTCGGGCTCGGGAACCTTCGAGCTCGAAGTGATGGCGACCGACCTCGACGCGTTCTCGAAGTTCGCGCAAGGCACGCTGCTGAACCTGCCGCACGTGAAAGACCTGCACACCAGTTTTTCGCTCGGCGAAGTCAAGGCCGGCGGGGCATTGCCGCTCGGCCACCTGCGCGCCAGCGCACGCTGACCGGCGGCGCCGCCAAACGCGGCGCTCAGGCCGGTTGTTTGCGCCGGGTCACCGAGGCGCGCTTCGCGTCTTCGGGGTATGGGAACTGGATCTCGCTGATGGTCTGGACCACGATCGCGCCCTCGGCCGACGCCCCGGCCTTGTCGAGCACGGTGCGAAGCGACAGCGGCCCGGCGAACTTGGCTTCGGTGCGGGCTGCGGCGAGTGTGGCGAACTCCGGCCCGACGGTGTAGCCGACGATCACATCGGCGCCGGCGGCACGCGCGGCCTGTACTTCCGCCGCCAACGATTTCACGCCGAGGTCGAAATCGTTCATCTCTTTGGCGGCCAGTTCGGCGCCCAGGTGCGCGCTGTTGCCGAAGTCTTGCGAGCCGCCGGTGAACGGGCAGATGAAGCCGACCCGCACCGGTTTGCCCGGCGGCGCGCCGGCCTGCGGCAGGCACACCGCCGGCAGCGCGACCAGCACCACGAGCTTGGCGAATCGTGGGCAGATAGGGTGGTTCATCGCGGCAGGGCCTTGCGGTAAATCGACGGGTCGCGGCCTAGGTCATCGGCCGCTCGCAAGCACAGGTTTTTCCCTCGGTCCGACGCAACGAGTCGGGGAATTCGCGGACTATGCAGGGCTTGCCCCTTCCGGTAAATGCTCTTGCACACCAGCGCAGGCCTGAAGCAAGCCAGCGAACGGCGGCGTCGCTGCAATGGCAGCCGATAAGGAACGAAGCATCGCCGAGTTGTCGGCCCGCGGGCCGGCACACTTCAGGGCCGATGGACGCTGTGCCGATGAATCACGGTTGCAGGTAGACCCAGCTCGCGTACAGCGCCGCTGCCATCCACGCGCCGTTGGCGCCGATCGCGAGACGCCAGCGAGCCCGTGGCCAGCGCCCGGCAGCGAGCAGCAGCGCCGCCGCCAGTGCGGCCCACCACAGGCCCAGCACCGGCTCGACGCGGGCCCGCTCTGGCTCCAAGGTCTTGATCCGCGGGAATTCGGCGCGGATGGCCGACCCCGCCTTGCTGATCTCGTCGTGTGCGTCGTGAACCGCGGTGCCGGGTTCCAGCGCGAGCCGTTCCGCGCTGGTCGCGGAAGGGCGCGTCACAAGCAGCTCGGCCCCGCGCCGCTCGAGCGTCAGCGCACCGTCGGCCTGCATCAACGTGACCTGCCAGTCTTCGGCAGAGCCGAACCGCGCCGACGCGATCGGGTCGCCGCCACTCTGCCCGGAGGGAACCAACCTGGCGACCGTCACCATCCAGTCCGATGGCTGCGCCAGCCGGGCATCGATGGCTGGTGCCGGCACAGCGCGGCGATCAAATGCGACCCAGCCGCCGAACGGAGCGCGGCTGCCACGCAGATAGGTCGTTGTGACGCCCGCCGAGCCCGCAACGGACAACGCGAGGTCGAGCCCGCTGCCGTCACGCCGAAACTCGAACCGCCGCGGCCCGAGCGGCACCGCCTGGGTTTCCGGTGCGGCCGTCCACAGCACGCGCAGCGGGCGCCCGGCGCTGTCGGCGTAACTGTCGAGCACCAGCCACAGCCCCCCTTGCCACTGCAGAACCTGGCGACGCACCCGCGGGCCGTCGCCAGCGACCCTGCGCTCGAGGTCGATGAAGCGCAGCGCGTCGTTGCGGGATTCGGCGCGGACCGTGGTCGTACGCGCCGTGCCATGCGACTCGCCCAGCACGTGAGGCGCGTTGCCGCCGGCCCAGCCCTCGGCCAAGTTGGCCCCGGCGGGGTCGTCGCCCGGCCAGAGACCCGAGTTCGTGATCCAGTCGGTTCCTCCGGCCCAGAGCAGGACGCTCATCTCCTGAGCCCGTTGGTGCCCGTGGCCGGCGAAGCGCCCCCACGTCACGACCGTGTGCGTCGGTGGGCCGACAGGAGTCTCGCGACTCCACCACACTGCCGTCCCGGCCACCGGAAATGCCTGTGTGAACGATGGCCGCTCGCGCAGGTGCGTGTCCCAGGCCGTGGCGTCGACCGACAGCGACGCGGGCAGGTGCCACGCATAACGATAGGTGTTTCCGATCAGTGGCAGTGAGCGGTCCGGTCGCTGCAGCCGCGCCAGGAAATCGAGCGAGCGTTTGTGCGCTGCCTGCAACTCCGGCGGAACTGCGTGGCCTCCGGCCTGCAGCACGCGCACGAGGTGGCCGGTCAGCACCGCGCCATGAAACTGGTAGCCCGCCGAATGCTCGAGCACGGCGCCTTCGCTGCTGATGTAGAACGGCAGCTGCTTGGCCAGGCGCTCCATGGCGAGGCGCTGATAACCAGCCGCCTGCGGCAGTTCGGGGAACGCGGCGGCCAGTTCGAGCAGGCCGAGGTTTTGCATGACACCGTGGTTCGTGTTCGCGACGAACAACGAAGGCTTGGACAGCAGGCCCCCGAGCCGCAGGGCATGAAGGTGCACCCGCGCGGCCATCGCCGCACCGTCGGAGCTTGCGGCGCGCGCGAGCTTCCAGTAACGCGCCAGAACGGGCACCCGGTTGCTCACCGCATGGGCGTTCCACAGGAAACCCGTCGGTCGCCACTGGCCACGCTCGTAGTCGATGAAGTCGCGCAGATAACGTTGCGCCGCCGCCAGGAAGGCCGGGTCGGGCGTGTGTTCGTAGGCCCGCAGCAGCAGGTCGGGAACGATGAGGCTCGCCGTGAACAACTGCTGAACCGGAACACCGCGCTCGAGATCGACCGGATCAAAGTTGCGGCCGATCGGCAGGACGGGCAACGCCGCCAGCGCCAGCTCACCGGCCAGGATTCGGCGTGCGGCAACGACGGCGGCTTCGCCGCCCAGCGGGTGGTCGGTGAGCATCGAAGCCTGCGCAACGGCGCCGAGCACACCGTCGGAGGGAAGGGCGCGGTGCAGCTCAATGATCGCCGGTGTCGGCGCCGCCGGGGTCACTCGGTAGTGCGTGAACACTGGCCACCACACCAGCAGCCGGCCCAGGATCAGAACCACGATCGAATTCGACACCACGGCGAAGACGAACCCTGCGGCGCGCCGGTGCCTGCTTGCGGAGAACGCGGAGTCGCAGGACATTCTCTGGAGCCGATCAACTGTTCGTGGGAGCCCGTGCATTGATTCGGAGCACCGAAATGCACACGTCGGCGCGCAGCCTAGCGCGTTGACCAAGCTCCTTCCAATCCCCTGACCGCGGGGCACCTGCTGCCGTGTGGCTCGCGCTTGGCGCGCATGGGATCATCACGCCATGCCGTCTCCGCCCACCCCCCGCCAACGCCGCATCCCCTCGTTCCTGCGCCACGTCGGCCCGGGGGTCGTGACCGGCGCAGCCGACGACGACCCTTCCGGCATCGCCACCTACACGCAAGCCGGCGCGCAGTTCGGCACCGGCGTGTTGTGGACGGTGTTCCTCACGCTGCCGTTCATGATCGGCATCCAGCTCGTCAGCGCGCGAATCGGGCGGCAGTCGGGGCAGGGCATCGCGGCCAATCTGCGCTTGCACACGCCCCGGGCGTTTCTCTATTTCATCGTCGCACTGCTGCTGGTGGCCAACACCATCAACATCGCCGCCGACATCTCGGCGATGGGCGAGGCGCTGCAACTCGTGGTCGGCGGTGGCGACCACTTTCACGCGGTCGCGTTCGGAATCGTCACGCTGCTGCTGCAGGTGTTCGTGCCCTACCGGCGCCTGGCGCCGATCCTGAAGTGGCTGACGCTCGCGCTGTTTGTCTACGTGGCGGCGGCGTTCACGGTCAACATTCCGTGGGCCCAGGTGCTGCACGACCTGGTGGTGCCGCGCATCGTGCCGAGCTCCGCCTTCTGGATGATGATCGTCGCGATCCTCGGCACCACGATTTCGCCCTACCTGTTCTTCTGGCAGGCGGCGCAAGAGGTCGAAGAGATGCGCCTGCACGGCATCACGGCCGGGGCCGAGAGCGCCCACACGCTGCGGCGCGCCAAGCGCCGCATGCGGCTCGACACCGTGATCGGCATGGTGTTCTCCAACGGCGTGGCCTTCTTCGTGATGCTGATGGGCGCGGTGGTGCTGCACGCCGGCGGCGTGACCGACGTGACCAGCGCCGCGCAGGCCGCCCAGGCCTTGCGCCCGCTCGCAGGCGACTTCGCCTTCATGCTGTTTTCGTTCGGCATCATCGCCACGGGGTTGCTGGCGGTGCCGGTGCTCGCGTCATCGGCCGCCTATGCCGTGGCCGAAGCCTTCGGTTGGCCCGAAGGGCTGGAGCGCCACTGGCGCGAAGCCAAGGGTTTCTACGCGATCATCGGCATCGCGACGATCGTCGGCACGGGGCTCGACTTCACCCCCGTCGACCCGATGAAAGCGCTCTACTGGAGCGCGGTGATCAACGGCGTGGTGGCGGTGCCGATCATGGCGGCGATGATGCTGCTGGCGGCGAAGCCGGAAGTGATGGGCCCGCTGCCGGTGCGCCGCAAGACCCGCTTTCTGGGCTGGGGCGCGGTGGCGCTGATGACGGCGGCGGTGCTGATGATGGGGTGGGATCTGGTGCGCTGAGCCCGCGCGCGGCGAGTGGCACGCGCTTTGCGGTAGACCCCGGGCCATTGCCTTGCTCGGAGTGCTGCATGCAAACCGAACCGATCTCTTCGACGCTCGCACAGCCCACTGCCACCGCAGCGGGCCACGGCGCCGACGCGGGCGAGGCCTGGTCGCAACGCCTGCGTCTGTTGCTCGAATCCACCGGCGAAGGCATCTTCGGCATCGACCTGGCAGGCCGCTGCACCTTTATCAACCGGGCTGGTGCGCAGATGCTCGGCTGGCGCACCGAACAGGTGCTGGGGCAGAACATGCACTGCCTCATGCACCACACCCACGGCGACGGCAGCGCCTACCCCGAAGCCGACTGCCCGATCTTCAACGCCTTTCGCCAGGGGCTGCCCTGCCGCATCGACAGCGAGGTGCTGTGGCGCGCCGACGGCTCGTCGTTCAGCGCCGAGTACTCGTCGTACCCGATCCTCGACAAGGGCGTGGTGCAGGGCGCGGTCGCCACTTTCGTCGACATCACCGAGCGCAAGCGCGGCGAAGAGCTGCTGCGCCAGGCGCGCGCCGAGCTGGAACAGCGGGTACAGGCGCGGACCAAAGAACTGTCGGCGGCGCTGGAACAACTGCGTGACCTGTCGGCCTACTCCGAGACCGTGCGCGAAGACGAACGCACGCGCATCGCGCGCGACATCCACGACGAACTCGGCTCGCTGCTGGTGGCGCTGAAGCTGGACGTGAACTGGCTCGAAAAGCGCGTCGAAGACCGGCCGGCGCTGGAAGACAAGTGCCAGGGCATGGGCCGGCTCATTGACGCTGCGGTCGACAACCTGGGCCGCATCGTCACCGACCTGCGGCCGAGCATCCTCGACCACCAGGGCCTGTGGGCCGCGCTCGAATGGCAGGCGCAGGAGTTCGTCGAGACGGCCGAGCTGCGCCACGACGTGCAGGTGCACGTGTCGGCCGGCGTGTTGCCGCCGGTGGGCGTGCTCGGCGAGCGCTGGGCGATCGCGGTGTTCCGCATCTTCCAGGAGATGCTCAGCAACGTCGCGCGGCATGCGAAAGCCAGCGCGGTGCAGATCCGCCTGTACGTCGACGGCCCGCCCGATCCGGTGTTGCATCTCGAAGTGCGCGACGACGGCGCAGGCGCCGAGCGCGAGGCCTTCGCCCACCCGCACAGTTACGGCGTGATGGGCATGCGCGAGCGCGCCGGGCATTTCGGTGGCGAGCTGACGATCGAGAGCAGGCCGGGGCACGGCACGCTGGTGCGACTGACGATGCCGATGCCAGAGGAAGAATTGCGAGGCCCGTCATGATCAGAGTGTTGATCTGCGACGATCACCTGATCGTGCGCCAGGGCATCAAGCAGATCCTCGCCGACGCCGAAGACATCAGCCTTGCCGGCGAAGCCGAAGACGGCCCGCAGGCCCTGCAGCGGGTGCGCCTCGGCGGTATCGACGTGGTGCTGATGGACATCGCGATGCCCTACCGCGACGGGCTCGACGTGTTGCGCCAGCTCAAGAGCGAGTTCCCGAAGGTGCCGGTGTTGATGCTCAGCACCTACCCCGACAAGCAGTATGCGGTGCGCAGTCTGAAGCTCGGTGCCGCCGGTTACCTGAACAAGAGCGCCGATTCGCAGCAGATGACGAGCGCGATCCGCAAGGTCGCGGCCGGTGGCCTGTTCATCACGCCGACCGTGGCCGAGCACCTGGCCAGCAGCATCGGCGCTGGTCAAGCCAAGGCGGCGGAAGCGCCACTGCACGAGCGCCTGTCGCACCGCGAGTACCAGGTGTTCCGCCTGCTCGCCACCGGCCGCACCGTGAGCGAGATCGCCGAGCAGCTCGTGCTGTCGAGCAACACCGTGAGCACCTATCGCGCGCGTGTGCTGGAGAAAACCGGCGCGCGCAACGACGTGGAACTGGCGCTCTACGCGGTGCGCGTGGACGTGATGCCGGTCTGAATTTTCGGGGCTTGTAGTGCCAGCCCTACAAGCGAAAGCCGCTGGCGGCGATGGCGCGGCACTCGCTCGATCCCTATCGTTCCTACCATTGCAAGGAGTTCATCCATGAGTCGCTTCGACCCTTATGACGCCGACCGCCCGCTGATGCTGAAGTGCGGCTGCGGCGTTGACCACGCGCCAGCACAGCACAGCGCCGAAACGGCAGCAGAAAGCGAAGAGAGTTTCTCGCGCGGCTTCATCGAAGCCACGCTGGTCAAGGCGCTGCTGCCGAGCGAGCCCCTGCGCCGCCGCTTCCTGCAGGCGGTGGGCGCCACGACCGCACGCGCCGCCATCGCATCGCTCTTGCCGATGGGCGCGCTCGAAGCGATGGCGCAGGAGAAGGGTCCGCTCGAGAAGAAAGACCTGAAGATTGGTTTCATCGCGATCACATGCGCCACGCCGCTGATCATGGCCGACCCCTTGGGCTTCTACAAGAAGGAGGGCCTGAACGTCCAGCTCAACAAGACCGCGGGCTGGGCGCTGATCCGCGACAAGATGCTGAACAAGGAGCACGAGGCTTCGCACTTCCTCTCGCCGATGCCGCTCGCCATCTCGATGGGCCTGGGCTCGGTCGCGCAGCCGATGCGCGTGGCCACGGTGCAGAACATCAACGGCCAGGCGATCACGCTGGCGCTCAAGCACAAGGACAACCGCGACCCGAAAAACTGGAAGGGCTTCAAGTTCGCGATTCCCTTCGAGTACTCGATGCACAACTTCCTGTTGCGTTACTACCTGGCCGAAGCGGGCCTGAACCCCGACACCGATGTGCAACTGCGTGTGGTGCCGCCGCCCGAGATGGTGGCGAATCTGCGCGCTGGCAACATCGACGGCTTCCTCGGCCCCGACCCGTTCAACCAGCGCGCGGTGTTCGACGAGATCGGTTTCATCCACATCCTGTCGAAAGACATCTGGGACGGCCACCCTTGCTGCGCTTTCGGCGTCAGCGAAGACTTCATCAAGCAGAACCCCAACACCTTCGCCGCGCTGTACCGCTCGGTGCTCAGCGCTGCCGCGATGGCGCGCGACCCGAAGAACCGCGAACTGATCGCCAAGGTGATCTCGCCCACCGCGTACCTGAACCAGCCCGAGACCGTATTGAACCAGGTGCTCTCGGGCAAGTTCGCCGACGGCCTGGGTGGCGTGAAGAACGTGCCCGACCGGACCGACTTCGACCCGGTGCCGTGGCAGAGCATGGCAGTGTGGATGCTGACCCAGATGAAACGCTGGGGCTACATCAAGGGCGACGTGAACTACAAGCAGATCGCGGAGCAGGTGTTCCTGCTGACCGACGCGAAGAAGCAGATGAAGCTGCTCGACCAGAAGGTGCCCGATGGTGCCTACAAGAAGTACAAGATCATGGGCAAGGAGTTCGACCCGGCCCAGGCCGAGGCTTACGCCGGCAGCTTCGCGATCAAGCGCACCTGAACCTGAGCGAAGCATGAACGCACAACGCAGACTGTCGTTGCAGTCGGGGCTGATCTCGGTCCTGATCCTGCTGGCCGCGCTCGCGGCCTGGCACGTGGCCACGCTGCCCGCGAGCGGCGTGGCGGCGCCGGCCAGCACGATGACCGCGGAGCAGATCGAATACCAGAAACTGCTCGGCAAGGACCCGGCGGCCGAGACGAAAAAGACCACCGGCTTTCCGACGCTCGCGCAGATGGGCGCGACGGTCGTCAAGAACCTCGCCGACCCGTTCTACGACAACGGCCCGAACGACAAGGGCATCGCGATCCAGCTCGGCCACTCTTTGCTGCGGGTCGGCCTCGGCTTCGGCCTGGCCGCACTGCTGGCGATTCCGCTCGGCTTTTTGATCGGCATGAGCCCGATGCTGTACCGCGCGCTCGACCCGTTCATCCAGGTCTTGAAGCCGATCTCGCCGCTCGCGTGGATGCCGCTCGCGCTCTACACGATCAAGGACTCGTCGATCTCGGGCATCTTCGTCATCTTCATCTGCTCGGTCTGGCCGATGTTGATCAACACCGCGTTCGGCGTGGCCGGCGTGCGGCGCGAATGGCTCAACGTGGCGAAGACGCTGGAGGTCTCGCGCCTGCGCCTGGCCTTCGAAGTGATCCTGCCCGCTGCCGCGCCGATCATCCTGACCGGCATGCGCATCAGCATGGGCATCGCCTGGCTCGTGATCGTGGCGGCCGAGATGCTGGTGGGTGGCACCGGCATCGGCTACTTCGTCTGGAACGAGTGGAACAACCTGTCGCTGACCAACGTGATCTTCGCGATCCTGATGATCGGCATCGTCGGCATGCTGCTTGACCTGCTGTTCGCGCGGGCGCAAAAAGCGCTGTCTTATGTCGAGTGACCGTAGGTCGAGTGACGTGGCCGTGAAGGCCAAGCCCTTCCTGCAGATCGAAGGCCTGGCGAAAACCTACGCCGGCTCCAGCGAGCCGGTGTTCGACAGCATCAACTTCGGCATCGAGCGCGGCGAGTTCGTCTGCATCATCGGGCACTCGGGCTGCGGCAAGACGACGATCCTGAACGTGCTGGCCGGGCTGGAAACGGCCAGCAGCGGCAACGTGTTCATGGACGGCCGCGAGGTGGCAGGCCCGAGCCTGGAACGCGGTGTCGTGTTCCAGGGCCACGCGTTGATGCCGTGGCTCAGCGTGCGCCGCAACATCGCGTTCGCGGTGCGCAGCAAGTGGCCCGACTGGACCGCGGCGCAGGTCGATGTGCATGTCGAAAAGTACGTCGACCTCGTCGGCCTGAGCGCGGCCATCGACAAGAAGCCTTCGGCCCTGTCGGGCGGCATGAAACAGCGCGTCGGCATCGCGCGTGCGTTTGCGATCGAGCCGAAGATGTTGCTGCTCGACGAACCCTTCGGTGCGCTGGACGCGCTGACACGCGGCACGATCCAGGACGAGTTGCTGCGCATCTGCGCCGAGACGCACCAGACGGTGTTCATGATCACGCACGACGTCGACGAAGCGATCCTGCTCGCCGACAAGATCCTGCTGATGAGCAACGGCCCGCAGGCGCGTGTGGCCGAGATCGTGCGCAACACGATGCCGCGTCGCGGTGACGGCGGGCGGCAACGCGCCACGCTGCACCACGACCCGCAGTACTACCGCATCCGCAACCACCTCGTGGACTTTCTGGTCGCGCGCTCGAAAGACCTGTCGCACGGCAAGGCACCGGCCACGCCGCCGGTGGTCGAGCCCGGCCTGGGCAGCGACGAGCCCGAGCCGGTGCTTGGCAGGGCCAACGTCATCCAGCTCAAGGACCGCCTCGCATGACGAACGAAGCCCGCCCGCCGCTGCCGCCCTTCACGCACGAGACCGCGCTGGTCAAGGTGCAGAAGGCCGAAGACGCCTGGAACAGCCGCGACCCGGAGCGCTGTGCCGCGGCCTACACCGTTGATTCGGTGTGGCGCAACCGCTGCCAGTTCTTCAGCGGGCGCGGCGCGATCCGCGAATTCCTGGCGCGCAAGTGGGAAAACGAACTCGACTATCGGCTGAAGAAGGAGCTGTGGGCGTTCACCGGCAACCGCATCTCGGTGCGCTTCGAATACGAGTGGCACGACGAAGGTGGCGACTGGTTTCGCTCGCACGGCAACGAGCAGTGGGAGTTCGACGAACACGGCTTGATGCGCCGCCGCGAGGCGAGCATCAACGACGTGGCCATCACCGAGGCCGAGCGCAAGTTTCGCTGGGCCAGAAGCTGAATCAATCACACCAACGAATGGAGTCAACCAGCATGAACCGCAACGACGTCACCGAAATGATCATCGAGGCCAAGGTCAAGAAGGGCCTGAAGTGGGAAGACGTGGCCAAGAAGGTGGGCCTGAGCAAGGAATGGGTGACGGCCGGTTGCCTGGGGCAGATGACCTTCGACGCGAAGCAGGCGAAGATCATCGCGAAGACCTTCGGCTTGCCGGCCGAGGCCGAGAAGTGGCTGCAGGTCGTGCCCTACAAGGGCTCGCTGCCGACGAGCGTGCCGACCGACCCGCTGATCTACCGGTTCTACGAGCTGATCAGCGTGTACGGCACGACCTTCAAGGAACTTATCCACGAAGAGTTCGGTGACGGCATCATGAGCGCGATCGACTTCAAGATGGACTTGCAGCGCGAGGCGGATCCGAAAGGCGACCGGGTGAACATCGTGATGTCGGGAAAATTCCTTTCGTACAAGACGTATTAAGACGGACACGCTGCGCGCGCTGTACTGATTCGCCGCGTTCCGGCATGCTGGCCGGCGCGTTGAAGGAAGCAGGCGCGTTGCCTGCCTGAGTGCAGGCGGTTCAGACGGTAAAGGCTTTCGAGCCTGTCTTTACCCGCACCGGCGGCCGCCTGCTGACATAGGGCAACGAGGCGCCGCCGGTCACATGGCCGGCGATCAGCTTCGCCTGCCGCCCGATCGGCTCGATGAAACGCAGCGCCTGCCCGTCGATGCTGATGCAGTCGCCGAGCGCGTGGATGTTGGGCACGTTGGTGCGCAGCGTGACGGCATCGACGGCGATGCCGTTGTGCCAGTCGAGACCCGCACTTTGTGCGAGTCGGCCCGGCGTTTGCAGGCCGGTGGCGGCGACCACGTGTTCCGCGTCGAAGCGCTGGCCGTCTTCGGTGTGAACGCTGCAGACGCCGCCGGTCTTGCCGACGCTGGCGATCTGCACACCACCGATAAAGCGCAGCGGCAGGCCGCGCCAGGCGTCGAGCAGCTCGCGGGACGCGGCTTCGCCGAGCAGGTTGGCGAGCGGCAACGCGTTCATGTCGAGCAGCGTGACCGGGTGGCCGGCCAGCGCCAGGTCGTTCGCGAGTTCGCAGCCGACCAGGCCGGCCCCTGCGATCAGCACCCGCTGCGGCGCGGACGGGTCGGGCTCACCGAGCAGTTCACGAAACTTCCGGTAAGCGTCGAGGTGGTTGATGCGCCAGCACAGCGCGGCCGGCAGTTGGGGCACCTCGCGCGGCTCGGCGCCATGCGCCAGCACGAGGTGGCGGTAGCGCAGGCTGCCGCGTGTCGTGCGAAGCGTGTTGGCTTGCGCGCTCACGCTGACGGCATGGGTGCGTGGCAGCAGCCGCACGTTCAGCCGTTGCGCCGCCGACGCGGCCGGCTCTTTCACGAGTGCCGACAAAGCCAGGCCCTTGGCGAGCGCCACCGACAGCAAAGGTTTGTCGTAGACCGACGCATCGCAGGCCGCGACCAGCG
>JAYVTD010000443.1:0-6918 GCA_043774765.1 Rhizobacter sp.
GTGGTGCGCATCTACCTGGCGCCCGACGCGAACTGCCTGCTCTCGATCACCGACCACTGCCTGCGCAGCCGCAACTACGTCAACCTGATCATCGCCGGCAAGGCGCCAGCGCTGCAATGGCTCGACATCGAGTCGGCTGTGCACCACTGCACAGCAGGCGCGGGCATCTGGGCCTGGGCCAGCTTTGAGGCCGATGGCGAGCCCGATGTGGTGATGGCCTGTGCCGGCGACGTGCCGACGCTCGAAACGCTGGCTGCTGTGGCGCTGTTGCGCGGGTATGTGCCGGACATCCGCATCCGCGTCGTGAATGTCGTCGACCTGATGGCGCTGCAGCCGCAGTCCGAACATCCGCACGGCCTGGACGATGACGCGTTCGACGCCATGTTCACGCGCGACAAACCTGTCGTGTTTGCGTTTCATGGCTACGCCGGGCTGATCCACCGGCTCACCTACCGTCGCCACAACCACGACAACCTGCATGTGCGTGGCTACAAGGAAGAAGGCACTACGACCACGGCCTTCGACATGGTGGTGCTGAACAACATCGACCGCTATCAACTGGCCCTCGATGCGATACGCCGCGTCCCGCGCCTGGCTCACCTGGTTGAGCAGGCCACCCGGCGTTATGACACGAGCATCGCGCGCCACAAGGCCTACATCAGCGAACACGGCGAAGACCTGCCGGAAGTGCGCGACTGGCGTTGGCCCGCATGAGTGACGACACAGGCCTGCCCGTGCTGGCGTTGAACGTCGGCTCGTCGTCGCTCAAGTTCGGCTTCTTCATGGTGGGCGCAAGCGGCAGCCGCGTGCTGGTCTCCGGTGCAGAAGAAACGGTGGGCGAGCCGCAGGAGGCGTTGGCCCGCATCGCGCAGCGGGTGGAAGCGCAAGGCCTGCCCGCGCCTGCTGCGGTCGGCCACCGCATCGTTCATGGTGGTCCGCAGTGCCGACAACACACCTTGATCGACGCGGCGGTGATGCAGCAGCTGCAAGCCGCCACCGCGTTCGCACCGCTGCACGTGCCGCCCGCGTTGGCGCTGGTGCGCGCGGCGCAGGCGCGCTTCCCCGGTATCGCGCAAGTGGCCTGCCTGGACACGGCATTCCATGCCGGCATGCCGGTCGTCGCGCGCACGCTGCCGATCCCACGCGAGCTTCGCGCGCTGGGCATCGAACGCTACGGCTTCCACGGCCTGTCGGGCGAGTCGATCGTGCGTCAACTCGGCCGTGATGTGCCGCCGCGCCTGGTGATCGCCCACCTCGGCCACGGCGCGAGCGTCACCGCGGTGGCCCGCGGTGTGTCGGTGGACACGAGCATGGGGCTGACGCCGACGGGCGGCGTGATCATGAGCACACGCTGCGGCGACATCGACCCCGGCGTGCTGGCCTACGTGGTTCGTGAGCACGCTTATGACGCGGCACAACTCGAAGCCTTGATCGACCAGCGCTCGGGAATGTTCGGCATTTCCGGCCTCAGTGGCGACTTGCGGGAGCTGAACGCTGCCGCCGCTTCGACATCCGCTTCGAGCGATGACGCGCGGCTGGCCATCACGATGTTCTGCGCTTCCGTGCGCAAACAGATTGCCGCGATGGCGGCCGTGCTCGGCGGCGTGGACCGGCTGGTCTTCACCGGGGGTATCGGCGAGAACGACGCATCAGCGCGCGCGTTGATTTTCGAGGGGCTCGAGGCGCTGGGTATTCGCCAGGACTGCGTGCGTGTGATGGCTGCGAAAGAAGAAGAACAGATCGCCTGGCAGACGTCTCGATTCGTGGCATGAACGAGCAGCCTGTCGTGCAAGCGCATCGGCTCCCCACGATCAAGGCGCTGTGGGCCCGACTGATCGACGCCAGGCGCCATGGGTTCCGCTTCCCGCTGCTGGCTGCCTTGGTGATTCTGGGCAGTGCGTGGTTGTTCCTGGGGGTTCTGGAGGATGTGGCAACGGGCGACCCGTTGGTCGAGGTCGATGTCATCGTGCACGACGTGCTGCAGCAGATCCGAACGCCGCGGATCGACAGCGCGATGGTCGCGGCGACGGAGCTGGGCGATGTCCAGGTGCTGCTGCCGGTCATCCTGGCAGCTTTGGCGTGGTTGGTGTGGCGCCGCGCCTGGCGCACCTGCCTCTATTCGTTGGCCGCGGTCGGGGTGGCGGAGGTTCTCGTCAAGGTGCTGAAGATCGCACTGCACCGATCGCGCCCGGGTCTGTTCTACGACGGTGTGGAGAGCTTCGCCTTCCCGAGCGGTCACGCCACCATGAGCGTCGTGGCGTATGGGTTTCTCGCCTTTCTGATCTGCCGCAAACAGCGCGCCCCGGTCAGGCTGGTGATCGCCACAAGCACTGCTTTTGGCATTGCGCTCATCGCGTTGTCGCGCCTGTACCTCGGCGTGCATTGGGCGTCCGACGTGATTGCCGGCACGAGTTTCGGTCTGGCCTGGGTCGGCGCACTGGCGATGGCGTACAGCTACCGCACCGATGAAGATGTGAAGCCGAATCAACTGGCCATCGTGGTGGTGGCTGCGCTGCTGCTGAGCGGCACCTGGCACATCAGGCAAAGCCACGCGCGCGACTCGGTGCGTTACGCGCCGCCGTCCGCCCTGGGTGAAAGCGACTCCGGCTGCGCGCAGCCTGCTGTGCGTTCAGGCGAGACTCTTCGGCTGGAACACCATGTCGGCAGTCGCGTTCTGGCTCATGTCGAGTCCCCTGTGGGTTTCTCGGCATGACCACCGAATTCATGTCGCATCGCCGACAGCACCTGGTTGGCAAAGCCGGCTTCACCACGCGACGCGAAACGCTGATACAGCGCGGCGCTGAGCACATGCGCCGGCACCGCTTCGTCGATGGCCGCCTGCAGTGTCCAGCGGCCTTCTCCAGAATCGGAAACACGGCCGCCGTAGGCTGCAAGCTGCGGGTCGCGCAGCAATGCGCCCGCTGTCAGGTCGAGCAGCCAGGAGCCGATGACGCTGCCGCGGCGCCAGACCTCGGTGATGTCCGGCAGGTTCATCTCGTATTGGTAATACTCGGGCTCGCGCAGCGGCGTGGTCTCGGCATCGGCGGTCTGAACGCCTTTGCCGATGTTGGCGTTGCGCAGGATGGCGAGCCCTTCGGCATAGGCCGCCATCACGCCGTATTCGATGCCGTTGTGAACCATCTTCACGAAGTGGCCCGCACCGTGCGCGCCGCAATGCAGGAAGCCTTGCTCGGCCTCGGCATGTTCGCCATCGCGCCCGGGCGTTCGCTGCGCGGTGCCGGCACCCGGCGCCAGCGCCATGAAGATCGGCTCCAGGCGTTTCACGGCATCGTGGTCGCCACCGATCATCAGACAGTAGCCGCGCTCCTGGCCAGCCACGCCGCCACTGGTGCCGACATCGACGTGGTGAAGCCCTGCTGCTGCCAGTTCCCTGGCACGGCGAATGTCGTCGCGGTAGTACGAATTGCCGCCGTCGATCACGGTGTCGCCGGCGTCCAGGTGCGGCACCAGTGCCGCGAGTGCCTGATCCACGACACCGGCCGGCACCATCAGCCAGATGGCGCGTGGCCGAGGCACCTTGGAGACCAGCTCAGCCACCGACGCCGCGCCGTCTGCACCGGCGCTCTGGAGGCTGGCCACCTGGGCAGGCTGCCGGTCGTGAACAACACAGCTGTGGCCCTTGTTGATCAGGCGACGAACCATGCTCGCCCCCATCCGGCCCAAACCGATCATCGCAAGTTGCATTCGCATCTCCCACTGCCATCGCGGCGCTCGCCGCAAGCGGATCACCAGCGAAAGGCATGTCGCATCCGGCGGCCCGCTGCCGCGTTGATCGGCAAGGCTACCGGCCTGCTCATGGCCGGTCTGTGCGTTGAAACACGTTGCACAGATCAAAGCTCACGAGCCCGCTCGGCAGTTGTGATGCCCTTATCGCGACACGCCGCCCCATTTGTCGTGCTGCAATGTACGGCAGCGCACAGACGTTTCGCGCACCTAATCCTACTGTGGGAATGAATGGGATGAATGCGCACATGCGACGCAGCCAAGCCCCAAATCACCGAAGGAAACTGTGAACATCATCGATGCATGGACCATGCGAAAGTTTCTGCTTGCAATGGTGGCCGGCTTCGGCTTGTCCGGATGCGGCTACAACACCTTCCAGACGACGGACGAACAGATCAAGGTCAGCTTTGGCGCTTCGGGCGCGAAGACCCTGAGCCCAGGTAGTCCGAAGTGAACGCTTCCCGTTTCGTGCGGGCGAGCAAGTCCTGGTGGATGAGCGCACTGCTGTTGCTTGCGATCACGCCATTCGTCGCCGATGCTCCGGTACACGCCGCCGAGGGGCTCGTGCCAGTGCCTTCACTTCAAGCTCGGCTGACCGATCTCACGGGCACCCTGACCGCCGAGGAGCAGGCGGGCTTGGAGCAGTCGCTGCGTGCCTTCGAGACCCGCAAGGGCACGCAGATCGCGGTGCTGATCGTTCCGACGACCAAGCCAGAAGAAATCGAGCAGTACGCTTTGCGCGTGGTCGAACAATGGAAGCTGGGCCGCAAGAAGGTGGACGACGGTGCCTTGTTGCTGATCGCCAAGGATGACCGCACGCTGCGCATTGAAGTCGGCTACGGCATCGAAGGCGCATTGAACGACGCCACGTCCAAGCGCATCGTCAGCGAGGTGATTGCACCTCGGCTCAAGGAAGGCGACTACTTCGGCGCCGTCAGCGCCGGTGTCGATCAAATGATTCGCGTCGTCGATGGCGAGCCGCTTCCAGCACCCAAGCCGGGAGCCCTCGGATCGGGGCTGGGTTCAGTCAGCCAGAACATCGGGCAACTGTTGCCGCTGTTGTTTGTGGTGGCGCTGATGGTCGGCGGCGTGTTGCGGGCCGTGCTCGGTCGCATCCCCGGCGCGTTGGCCACCGGCGGGGTGCTGGCGCTCGCAGGCTGGCTGCTGGGCGGTGCGGTGATTGCCGCGGTGATCGGCGGCGGTATCGCCTTTCTCATCACCTTGCTCGGGGTCGGCATGGGCCGACGCGGCGCCATGCACGGTGGCTATTACGGCGGAATGGGTGGCGGCCACCGCGGAGGTGGCGGGTTCGGTGGCGGCGGCTTCAGCGGGGGTGGTGGCGGGTTCGGCGGCGGCGGCGCCTCGGGCAGGTTTTAGTCATGAACATCAAACGTTTCCTTCGCCATCTCGCCACGACCCAGGGCCAGGTCAACCGGGCCTTTCCGCATGCTGCGCTGAACGCCATCGAGCATGCGATCAAGACCAGTGAAACGACACACGCTGGTGAAGTTCGCTTCGTTGTCGAAGGCTCGCTCGACGGCGCTCCGCTCTTCGACGGACAGACAGCAAAGGAGCGCGCACTCGCGCTGTTTTCGCAGTTGCGCATTTGGGATACAGAGCACAACACCGGTGTGTTGATCTATCTGCTGTTGGCCGACCGCGCGGTGGAGATCGTGGCCGACCGCGGCATCCATGCCAAGGCGGGCCCGCGCACCTGGGTGGCGATCTGCCATGAGATGGAAGCGGCATTCAAGGCCGCGAAGTTCGAGGACGGCGCGGTCGGCGGCATCCGGGCAGTGACGCGTCAACTTGTGGAGCACTTTCCCGCAGGAGCGCGCAACGCCAACGAACTGCCGGACAAACCACTGGTGATTTGACCGGCAAAGCGACCCGACCCACCCTCCAGCAGGTTCGCAGACCATGCCCGCAGGCACCATCCGGCCCCTGTACATCCTGCCCTTCGACCACCGCGCGTCGTTCGTGAGTGGCCTGTTCGGCTGGACCGGTGCACTGAAGACCGAGCAGACCGCGCAAGTGACCGCCGCCAAACGCGTGATCTACGACGGCTTCTTGGCCGCAATGTCCGGCGGTGTTGACAAAGCCAAGGCCGGCATTCTGGTCGACGAGCACTTCGGTGCCGACATCCTGCGCGATGCAAGACGCAGCGGCATCATCACATGCGCGCCCACCGAGAAGAGCGGGCAGGACGAGTTCGACTTCGAGTTCGGCGACAACTTCGAGCGCCACATCGATTCCTTTGCACCGACCTTCTGCAAGGTGCTGGTGCGCTACAACCCCGAAGGCGATGCGGGCGTGAACCACCGACAGGCGGCGCGCCTGCGAAGCTTGTCCGAAGCCCTTGTGGGTGGCCCGTCAAGATTCATGTTCGAGTTGCTGGTACCTGCCACGCCCCAACAACTCGGCGCGCTCGGCGGAGAGGCTCGAACCTACGACCGCAAGCTCAGGCCCGCACCGATGCTGCGCGCCATCAGCGAGTTGCAGGATGCGGGGGTCGAGGCCGATATCTGCAAGATCGAGGGCCTGACTCGTGAGTCTGCAGTGGCCGAAATCGCCCGACGCTATCGGCAGTGGGTCGATGTTTTCGAGCGAGCCAAGGCCGCAGCACATTCTGCAGACGCGGCGCTTGCACCAGGGCTTGTGGGAGCGCCGCAGGGCTGAGATCCATGCCCGCGCAGCAACACGCCATTTCGCTGAGCTTCGGTGAAGCGCGGCTCGACGCATTGCAGCGTCATTCCTTCGAATATTTCCTGCGCGAGACCAACATGTCGAACGGTCTCGTCGCCGACAGATCGCAGCCTGGTTCGCCCGCAAGCATCGCGGCCATCGGCTTTGCGCTGGCGGCCTATCCGGTGGGGGTCGAGCGCGGCTGGATGTCGCGCACCGATGCACTGGCTCGGACGCTGGCGCTGCTGCGGTTCTTCTGGGCCAGCCCACAAGGCACAACGCCTGACGCGACCGGACACAAAGGCTTCTACTACCACTTTCTCGACATGACCACCGGCCGCCGCGCGGGCTTGTGCGAGCTGTCCACCATCGACAGCACTTTCCTGCTCGCCGGCATGCTGGCTGCCGCTGCGTACTTCGGCCACGAAGATCAAGACGAGCAGGCCGTGCGCACGCTGGCCGAGGCGCTGTACCGCCGGGTGGATTGGG
>JAYVTD010000444.1:0-2175 GCA_043774765.1 Rhizobacter sp.
CCACCACCGCATCGGCGCGCGAGCGCGGCTCGACGCATTCCTCGACCCGGAAGGCCGCTACGAGATCGGCCAGGAAGTGCTGCCGGTCGACGCGCTGAAATTCAAGGACAGCAAGAAGTACCCCGAGCGGCTGAAAGACGCGCTCGAATCCACCGGCGAGACCGATGCGCTGGTCGTGATGGGCGGCGCCGTGCACGCGGTGCCCATCGTGGCCGCGTGTTTCGAGTTCGACTTCATGGGCGGCTCGATGGGCTCGGTGGTCGGCGAGCGTTTCGTGCGCGGTGTCGAGGCGGCAATCGAGCAGAAGACCCCGTTCGTCAGCTTCACCGCGACCGGCGGCGCGCGCATGCAGGAAGGCCTGCTCAGCCTGATGCAGATGGCCAAGACCAATGCCTCGCTGACGCATCTGGCGAAGGCGCGCCTGCCCTACATCAGCGTGTTGACCGACCCGACCATGGGTGGTGTTTCCGCAAGCTTCGCTTTTGTGGGCGACGTGGTCATCGCCGAGCCGAAAGCGCTGATCGGTTTTGCCGGCCCGCGCGTGATCGAGAACACCGTGCGCGAAAAGCTGCCCGAGGGTTTTCAGCGCGCTGAATTCCTGATGCAGACTGGTGCGATCGACATGATCGTCGATCGGCGCGAGATGCGCGCCCGCGTGGCGCGTGCGATCGCGATCCTGCAGCGCCAGAGCGCCGATGCCGTCGTCTGAGGTGGCACTGCCCGGTTCACCCTTGCCCCACACGCTGGCCGACTGGCTGGCGCGCTGCGAGCGACTGCACCCGAAAGAGATCGACCTGACGCTCGAGCGCGTTCGCAGCGTGGCCGACCGGATGGGCCTCGTGTTCGACGCGCCAGTGGTGTCGGTCGCGGGCACCAACGGCAAGGGCTCGACCTGCGCGATGCTCGAAGCGATCGCCTTGCAGGCCGGCTACCGGGTCGGCCTCTATTCCAAGCCGCACCTCGTGCATTTCGAGGAGCGCTGCCGTGTCAATGGCGAGCAGGTGAACGCAGCGGAACTGTTGCCGCACTTCGAGGCGGTGGAACGTGCGCGCGGCGACGTGAATCTGACCTACTTCGAATTCACCACGCTCGCGATCGCGCGGCTGCTGTCGAAGGCGCCGCTCGATCTCGTGATTCTCGAAGTCGGACTCGGCGGGCGGCTCGATGCCGTCAACGTGGTCGATGCCGATTGCGCCGTCATCACCAGCATCGACATCGACCACACCGAATACCTGGGCACCACGCGCGAGGCCATCGGTTTCGAGAAGGCCGGCATCATGCGCGCTGGCAAGCCGGTGATCGTGAGCGACCCGGTGCCGCCGCAAAGCCTCCTCGATCACGCACAGAAAATCGGTGCCGACCTGTGGCTATTCGGGCGCGACTTCAACTATTCCGGCGACAAGCTGCAGTGGAACTGGGCCGGGCGCACGAAGCGCTTCAATGCGATGGCTTACCCGGCTTTGCGCGGCGCGAACCAGTTGCTCAACGCTTCGGGTGCGCTGGCCGCGTTCGAGGCCTTGCGCGAGCGGTTGCCGATCACCGCGCAGGCGGCACGCAACGGGCTGGCACTGGTCGAGTTGCCCGGGCGTTTCCAGATCGTCGCCGGGCAGCCGACGCTGGTGCTCGATGTGGCGCACAACCCGCATGCGGTGGCGGCGCTGGTGCAGAACCTCGACCAGATGGCGTTTTTCCCGCGCACCCACGTGGTGTTCGGCGTGATGCGCGACAAAGACATCGACGCCATCCTCACCCGTCTCGCGCCCGTCGTCGACCACTGGCACTTCACCGACCTGCCAGTCTCGCGCGGCGCGACTGCGCAGGGGCTCGCGCAGCGCCATGCGGCCTTGCAGCTCAAAGGCCCAGGGCCGGTGACCGTGGCGTGCCACGGAGACCCGCGCCAGGCCCTCGACGCAGCGTTGGCTCAAGCCGACCCCGCTGATAGAATCGTGGTCCTCGGATCATTCCAAACCGTGGGTGGCGTCTTGAAGGACGGATTGCCCCGGTTGACTGGCAAACACGCCGTCTGAGCGCTCCGCGCCGACGACCTGAAGGGCGGGCGCGAAGGTGCCAGGGTAGTGTGCCTCCACCCGCAATTCTGGAACTCGCACCGCATGGGTTTGCTGTCCAATCTCAGTCGCAAGAAAGACTCAAGCTCGGGCGCAAGCGCGTCGCAGG
>JAYVTD010000445.1:0-4563 GCA_043774765.1 Rhizobacter sp.
CGGCGCGCTCGCAGCCCAGTCGAGCAGCAGGTCACCGAGCGTGAAATAGAAGTCTGGCGATTCGCTCCAGCGCGGCATCTCTGCTTCCGCCAGCATGACCGCCGGTTCGAACCGACCCAGCTTCTTCAGCGTGAAGAGCGTGCGCAACACGAGGTCGTGGCGCCAGGTGGCGCGCGCATCGACTTGCGCCAGTGCCTGCAGGTAGTGTGGCGCGGCAACGTCGAAATCGTCTCGCACTTCAAAGTCCTTGCCGAGCTGGTAACGAAGGTACGCGTCGTCGGGTTGCGCCGCCAGTGCGAGCTGCAGCAGGGTTTGATTGCGGCCCTGTTTGTGCGCCCTCTGCGCGCCCAGATAACCGTCGTGCCCGACCCGCAGCGGCAGGCGCTGGCGGGGCAGCGTCGACTGCGGCTGCTCGTGCACACGACCTTGGTAGCGCACACCGCGGGGCAATACCCGCGGCAGCCAGCTCGGCGCTTCGCCCACGCTGCCCTGCGCCGTGTCGAAGCTGCTGGCCACGCTGATCTGGCCGATGAAGGCGGGCTCTTGCGTTCGCAGCGCCGCGATCGACTCGGCGCCGCGCACGACCCATTCGTCGGCGTCGAGCACGAGGCACCAGTCGGCACGGGTCAGGGCCAGCGCGGCATTGCGTGCGGCCGCGAAGTCGTCGACCCACGCGAAGTGCGCCACCTGCGCACCGCAGCGTGCGGCGATCTGTGCGGTGGTATCAGTCGAGCCGGTGTCGAGCACCCACATCTCGTCGACCCAGGCACGTGCGCTCACGAGGCAACGCTCGATGCAGCGGGCTTCGTTGCGGGCGATCATCACGAGGGCGATGCGGTTCATGGCGGGCGCGCGGGCGCGGGTTTTCGGTCAACCCCGATGCGAACACGCCGACAACAGCCCCGATGCCACGATCAAGCCCGCCACCGGCCGGCTTTTTGACCGATCGCCGCGGTTCGGTTTCACAGGACGCTTTTCACAGCAACGCAAATTTCGCCTCAAGTTCGCAAATCCAGACTCCGATAACCCTCTCAACGCACCTGGAGTTTCGGGTTCGTGGTCCGGTTGGAAGGCAAGGGAGAGAGCAGCTTCAACACTGCGCACAACCGAAGCCGACCGACGCGGGCGGTGCCGGTGAACAGGACACAACACACCGTCTTGTGCACCGGCAGGCAACAGGTGAAGAGAAAGCAGGCTTTTGAAGCACCTGCGTGTAACGCCGGCGGCCAAGGCCGGGAATCCATTAACCGTTTAGGAGTATTTTCATGGCTATGACCATCAACACCAACGTCAACTCGCTCAATGCACAGCGCAACCTGATGAGCTCGCAACACTCGCTCGCCACCTCGATGGAGCGACTTTCTTCCGGCCTGCGGGTCAACTCGGCGAAAGACGACGCTGCCGGCCTGGCGATTGCAGACCGGATGAACGCCCAGATCAAGGGCACCAACGTTGCGATCCGCAATGCCAACGACGGAATCTCACTGGCGCAAACGGCTGAAGGCGCACTCGCCACCGTGACCGACGCGCTGCAACGCATGCGTGAATTGGCGGTGCAATCCCAGAATGGCTCGAACGGCACGTCCGACCGTGCCAACCTGGATACGGAATACCAGGCCCTCTCATCTGAAATCACCCGCATCGCGGCCCAGACGAAGTTCAACGGCAAAGCCCTGATCGGCACCGGCGCCGGCGCACAGGTCTTCCAGGTCGGCGCCAACAACGGCGACACGCTGACGATCACCATGACGGCCGTGACCACGGTCACCGGCGACCTGACGACCGCAGCAAACGCCTCGACGGCGGTTGCAGCGCTCGACACGGCGCTCGACGGCATCACCACCAACCGCGCTTCCTACGGTGCCGCGATCAGCCGCTTCGGCCTCGCGATCTCGAACCTGGCGATCACCGGTGAGAACCAGTCGGCTGCCCGCGGCCGCATCATGGATGCCGACTTCGCTTCGGAAACCGCCAACCTGTCGCGTTCGCAGATCCTGCAGCAGGCCGGTACCGCGATGGTGGCGCAAGCCAACCAGTTGCCACAAGGCGTGCTGGCACTGCTGCGTTGAAACACTCGCAAGACAAGACCGGCGCTGCGGCGCCAGGTCTGCAAGCCGCCCTTCGGGGCGGCTTTTTCGTTGGGGCACACAAGGTCTGGAATTGACCGGTCGAAACGCGCCTTTTCGAGCGACCGCGCCGCCACGGCTTGAACAAAATTCAGCCCACAGGCCGCACTTCGATTGGCCTGATTCGTCCGGCGCACAAGCCGGGACCCATTGATTCCTAACGGAGTGCCCGACATGCCCCAGACCATCAATACCAACATCAACTCGCTGAATGCGCAGCGCAATCTGACCACCTCGCAGATGTCGCTCGCGACCTCGATGGAGCGCCTGTCTTCCGGCCTGCGGGTCAACTCGGCCAAAGACGATGCCGCCGGCCTGGCGATTGCCGACCGCATGAACGCCCAGGTGCGCGGCACCAACGTGGCCATCCGCAATGCCAACGACGGCATCTCGCTGGCGCAAACGGCTGAAGGCGCGCTCGCCACCGTGACCGACGCGCTGCAGCGCATGCGTGAACTATCGGTGCAGGCCCAGAACGGCTCGAACGGCACCGGCGATCGCGCCAACCTGGACACGGAATACCAGCAGCTGTCGGCTGAAATCACCCGCATCGCCACGCAGACCAAGTTCAACGGCATCGCCATCGTTGGCGCCGGGGCCGGTGCGCAGATCTTCCAGGTCGGTGCCAACAACGGCGACACGCTGACCGTGACCACGACCGCGGTCACCACCGTCGGCGGTGGCCTCACCACGGCGGCCACCGCCTCGACCGCGCTGGCCGCGATCGACACGCAACTCGACGCCATCACCACCAACCGTGCGACCTACGGCGCCGCAATGAGCCGCTTCGAGTTCGCGATCTCGAACCTGCGCATCACCGGCGAGAACCAGTCGGCTGCCCGCGGCCGCATCATGGACGCCGACTTCGCGGCCGAAACCGCGAACCTGTCGCGCGCCCAGATCCTGCAGCAGGCCGGCACCGCGATGGTGGCGCAGGCCAACCAGCTGCCGCAGCAAGTGCTGGCGCTGCTGCGCAACTGATCGCCCTTCGCAAAAACCGAACAAAGCCCGCTCCGGACAGTGTTCCGGGCGGGCTTTTGTTCTTGAAAGTGCTCAAGTCTGCGCCCGGACTGCCGATAGCCCGAAGACGTTAAGGAAGAACTTGCATGGCCACCATTTCATCGATCGGCATCGGCAGCGGTCTCGACATCAACAGCATCATCACGCAGCTGGTGGCGGTGGAAAAGGTGCCGCTGAACAAGCTGAAGAGCGAAGCCTCGTCACTGCAGACCAAGCTCACGACCTACGGCAAGGTGCAGTCCTACCTGTCGGCCTTGCGCGAAGCGTCGTCGGCACTCACGCGCACCGACACCTGGGGCGCCACCACCGGCACCAGCAGCGACCCGACGGCGGTGGGCGTGACCACCAGCGCCACCACCAAGACCGGCATTTACACGCTGGAAGTGCAGCGCCTGGCAGCATCACAATCGAATGCCACCGGCATTTACGCTTCGGCCGATTCGCTGGTGGGCGAAGGTACGCTTCGCATCGAACTCGGCACCTGGGGCGCGGGGCAGACCAGCTTCGCACCGAAGGCCGGCGCTACGGCAGTGCAGATCACGGTGGGGCCGCCGTCGCAGACGCTCGCGCAAGTGCGCGACCAGGTCAACGCGGCGAATGCAGGCATCACCGCCTCGGTGCTGACCGACGCAACCGGTTCGCGGCTGGTTTTTCGCTCGGTCGCCACCGGTGCATCGAACGCGTTTCGCGTCGGCGTGACCGGTGTGGGCGGCGTCGGCGTGAACCTCACTGGCCTTGCGGCGCTGGGTTACGACCCGTCGAGCGGCGTCTCGACGATGGCGCGGTCGCAAGTGGCCGACAACGCGGCCGCGACTTTGAACAACCTGGCCATCACTTCGGAAAGCAACACGCTCTCGAACGTGCTCGACGGCATGTCGTTGACGCTGATGAAGGTCACCACCGCGCCGGTGCAGGTGACGGCAGCGCAAGACAACGCCTCGATGCGCAAGGCGCTCGACAGCTTCGTCAGCGCCTACAACGACCTCAACAAGCTGCTCGCCGACCAGACCAAGTACGACGCTGCCAGCAAGGCCGCCGGCGGCCTGCAGGGCGACAGCGCTGCGGTCGGCATCCGCGCGCAGATGCGAGCGATGATCGGCAGCACCAGCACCGCCTCGCCCCTGTTCAAGCGCCTGAGCGAGATCGGCTTCGACGTGAAGCTCGACGGCTCGCTCGCGCTCAACGACACCAAGGTCAACAACGCGCTGGCCAACGTGGCCGAGACCAAAAAACTCTTTGCCAACAGCGACCTGCTCGTGCCGGGCAACAACGGCATCGCCACGCAGATGCGTGCGCTGGCCGACCGGCTGATCGGCGTGGACGGCACCGTCAGCACCCGCAGCGAAGGCCTGCGCAAGCGCATCGACCTGAACCAGGATCGGCAGGAGCTGCTGACCGACCGCATCGCCCAGATCGA
>JAYVTD010000446.1:0-12529 GCA_043774765.1 Rhizobacter sp.
GATCGGCATGTCGGCATCACGCTCGCGCAGCGCCTGCGCCATCTGCCAGCCGGCGCGGCCGGCGCCGACGATCACCACGCCGGCGTCGCCGCGGGCACCCATGCTCTGGCGCGGGGCTGTGGCGCGGCGCTCGATCGCAGTCACTTCATACGGTTCGAAATCGGCCTTGGTCACGCCGCACAGCGGGCAGGCCCAGTCGTCGGGAATGTCTTCGAAGCGCGTGCCGGCGGCCAGGCCGCTGTCGGCGTCACCCGTGGCTTCGTCGTAGACCAGGCCGCAGGCGCGGCAAATGAAACAACGGAAAGCAGCTTCGACGACGAGGGCGAGTGTCATGCCGGCATCTCGGCAGCACTGAGCCGTGCAATCTCTTTGCGCAGGTGTTTGATCGCCGGCGTGACGATCGCAACGAAGTGCGATTCGCGGACCCGGCGCTGCACCGCCGAACTCATCAGGTAACCACGCGCACCCTGGTGCAGCAGGGCCGACTGAGCGGCGCGCAACGACAGCTCGCTGGCGTGGGCGCGCGCATCGAGTACGTCGATCAGGAATTCCTTGTGGTTCGCGTAGGGCGTTTGGGCAAGCCGCATCGTGCGCTCGGTCAGCGCATCGAGCTCGGCCTGCAATTCGTCGGGCCGGTCTTCGAGAAATTCGTTCACGTGGCCGAGTTGGCGCTCGACCTGCCACATCGAATCGATCGCGCCCTGCGCCACGCCCAGGCCCATGCCGACCTGCAGCAGGATGAACGCGGCGCGGATGCGGCCGATGAACGGGCGCACCGGGTCGGCCACGAGCTTGTCGGCAGCCACGAAGTGGTCGGTCATTCGCACCGCGAAGGTGTTGGTGCCTTCCATCGCCGAGAACGACGGGCAGTTGCGCAGCTCCACGCCTTGCCCGTCGCAGTGCACGATGAACATCACCTCGCGCGGCGAGTCGCCTTCCACCACCGCGACCGCGCCGAAATAGTGGTCGGGCCCGAGGTTGCTGACCCACGGCAAGCCGCCGTTGACGATGAACCCGCCCTCGACCTCGCGCGCCTTCAGCAGCATCGTTTCGATGCCGGCGAAAGTCTTCATCGGGTTGCTCATGCCGGTGGCGCCCAGCGTGTGGCCGGCCACGTGGTTCGCCAGCGCCGGGCCCGTCAGCGCCGGGTTGCCCGACTGTTCCATGTACACACCGCAGACGTCGTGGCACCAGACCATGAAGCCGGTGGCACCGCAGACCCGCGACAGCTCGGTGATCGCCTGGATCGCGGCGCCGAAGTCGGCGGCTTCGCCGTCCATCGCCATGTGGGCCTTGAAGGCGCCGATCTCGCCGAGGCGCTGCAGGATGCCTTTCGGGTAGATGCCACGCCGGTCGATGTCGTCGGCCAGCTCAGTGAGCGGGCCATCGGCCAGTGCGCGCACGGCTTGCAGCATCGCCTCATGAGGCTTCGCCACCGGCGCGAAACCCACGCTTTCCATCACGGCGGACATGGTGGGTCGTCTTTCAGGCCATGCCGATCGCGAACGCGATCGGGTTGCGCATGCTGTTCGCCACCGGCGAGTACATGTTTGCTTGCTGCACGATCTCGTCGAGCACCTCGCGCGGTGCGTCACCTTCCACGGCCACTTTCACGCGGATCGCCTGGAAGCCCATCTCGGGTGGTGCTTTCAATGCGCCGCCCGCGCCCCAGGCCGCCGGGTTGCCGATGTCGCCTTCGAGAAACAGTTCGAGCTTGCTCAACTGGACCTGCTTCCACGCCGCCACGGCCGTGATGCCCACCGCCAGGCAGCCGCCCAGCGCGCACAACACGATCTCGCCGGGCGCGGGCGCGGTGTCTTGCCCGAACAGGTGCAGCGGTTCGTCGACCACGACCGGCGCGTGCTTGCCGACCATGCTGAGCGTGCGGTACTGACCGTCGACGACGGTGTGAACCTTGTTGGTGCCGCGTGAGGCCGGGTTGTTGCGGCCTTTCTCTGCGAAAGCCAGAAGGCCGTCGCGGTCGATCGGGCGCAGGTAAGTCTTGACGGTGGTCACGGGTTCGATGACGGCGGACATGGTGGGTGGGCTTCCGTGTTCAAAAGGGTCAGGCGGCCATCGCCAGCTTGGGCTTGGGCTCGGCAAATGGCAGGCCGCTCTCGATCGGCAGCGCCGGGTCGCGCGACCATTCGTTCCACGAGCCGAAGTACATGCGGACGTCGCTGAACCCGGCCTGCTTGAGGGCCAGGAAGGTGTTCGACGCACGCGCGCCCTTGAAGCAGTAGAGGTAGACGGTGTCGTCGGTGGAAATGCCGGCGGTCGCGGCTTCGGCCTTCACTTCGTCGGGCGACTTGATCATCGGGCCCTGCGCCGAAGGTTTCATGAAGCGGTACCACTCAAGCCACACCGCGCCGGGAATGCGGCCCTTGCGCGGGGCGTAGTCTTTCCCGTAGGGCGAAGAGCTGTCGCCGATCCACTCGTCGATGTCGCGCACGTCGAGCAACACGGTGTCGGTGTCGAGAGCGGCGAGCATCTCGTCCTTCGTCAGCATCACGTCGGCCATCTTCAGATCGGTGGGGAAGGTGGCGGGCACGGGCGCCACCGCCTCGGTCGAAGTGGCCAGGCCGCTCGCCTTCCAGGCCGAGTAGCCGCCGTTCAGCACCTTGATCTTCGGGTAACCGAGCCAGGTCAGCAGGTAATAACCGCGGCACGACTGGCCGTAGCCGCTGTTAAGCGCGTCTTCGTAGAACACGGCCGTTTCCTTGCCCGACAGGCCGACCGCGCCGAAGTGCTGCGCGAACGTGCCTTTCAGTTCGGAGAGGCCTTCGGCGGTGGAGGTCGCGAGGAAGGTGAAGATCTCGCGCAGGTTCACGGCGCCGGGAATGTGGCCGGCGAGGTAGGTGTCGGCGTCGCGTGTGTCGATCACGACGACGGGCTCGCTGCTCATCAGCGTGCCGAGTTCGGCGGGTGAAATCAGGACGGTGGCTGCGCTCATCAGGTTCTCCGGTGGGTGGTGGATACCTGTCTTTTGCAACGGGCGTGCCACGCCTTGCGGCACGTTTCAGATCGGCCGCCAACCCGCATGGATGCTGGGTTTCGATCGAAAGGCGGGCTTGCGGCTGCTTCGGGCCGTGAGACAGATTGGCGACGAAATGTCGCCAATCTGTCGGTGCTTCAGGCTACCGAGCCGGTGCCCGAGAGCCTGCGCCAGCGGTAGCCGAACTGGCGCGGCGTCAGGCCCAGCGATTGCGCCGCGCGCGACTGGTTGCCGCCGTGCAGGGCCAGCGCCAGCGCGAGTTCCTGCGCGCTGTGCGAATGCAGTTCGCGGTATTCGCGGACCACGGGGTTGGCGGTGGCGGCTGCAGTGGCCTGTGCCATCGGTGGTGGTGCGGGCGAAACGGCCGTCGCCGCCGGCAGGAAACGCCGTGCCTCCGCAACCGAGATCACCGTGCCGTTGGCCAGCAGCACGATGCGCTCGATCACGTTCGCCAGCTCGCGGATGTTGCCGGGCCACGGGTGCGCTTCGAGCGCGTCGAGCGCTTCGGGTGACAAGTGCACGTTGCGCTGGTTGGCCTGGTTGGTGCGGTTCAAAAAGTGCAGCGCGATCGGCCGGATGTCTTCGCGCCGCTCGGCCAGCGACGGCAGGCGGATCGGGATCACGTTGAGCCGGTAGTACAGGTCGCGCCGGAACAGGCCGCGCTCGACTTCGCCGCCGAGGTCGCGGTTGGTCGCGGCCACCAGCCGCACGTCGACCTTCACTTCGCGTTTGCCACCGAGCCGCACGATGCTGGCGTCCGTCAGCGTGCGCAGCAGCTTGGCCTGCATCTGCAGCGGCAGCTCGCCGATCTCATCGAGGAAGATCGTGCCGCGATCGGCCTGCTCGAACCAGCCGGCGCGCGCGGTCATGGCGCCGGTAAACGCACCGCGCTCGTGGCCGAACAGTTCCGATTCGAACAGCGTGTCGGGAATGGCGGCGCAGTTGACCTTGATGAAGGGCGCGTCGCGCCGCCGGCTGGCGAGGTGCACGGCGCGTGCGAACAACTCCTTGCCGGTGCCCGATTCGCCGAGCAGCAGCACGCTCGCGGCCGCCTGCGACACGCGCTCAAGCGCGCCGAGTGCCTGCAGCAACGCGGGCGAGGTGCCGATGATGCCGTAGCGGGCCGCCGCCGATTCGAGCGCACGCGTCAGCAGCGCGTTGCGGGCTTCGAGCACGCGGGTTTTTTCTTCGACCAGCGAGCGCAACTGCAGCAACTGCCCGGCCAGCGTGGCCAGGATCTTCAGCACCGCCACGTCGTCGTTCAGCAAGCGGTGGCGGCGCCGGATGCGGTGCACGCCCAGCACGCCGACGGTGCGGCGGTTCACGTCGATCGGCAGCGCGATGAAGGCGACCGTTTCCTGCGGCAGCTTCGAGCGCTCGACGGCGCGCGCCAGGAAGCGTGGCTCGGCGTCGATGTCTTGCACGATCATCGCCTGGCCGGTGGCGAGCACCGCGCCGGTGATGCCTTCACCGGCTTTGTACCGGCCGCGCGCCATCTCGGCTTTCGTCAAGCCATAGGCGTAGCGAATCGACGACGGGCCGGCGTGTGCCGGGGCGGCGCCGCCGCCATCGGCCACGTCCACGCCATCGGCCAGCACCACGCGCCCGCGGTTCAAACCGAGCAACTCGGACAGCAGGTGCAGCATCTCGCGCAGCACCACCTCGGGCGCCAGGCTCTGGCCGACCAGGCGCATCACCTCGCTCATCAGCAGCAGTTCCTGGTCGCGCCAGGGCGGGTCGGCGCTGCTGCTTGGTGCGGTGTGGGCGGTGGTCGACGCTGGCATCAGGGCATCAGAGCAAAAAGCTCGCCAGCCCGCGTGACATCGAACCCTAGTGCGCCGCCTGCGAACCCCAGAGCTGCTTGACCCGCGCGTCGCGGCCGCAGCTGCTGCGGTAGTACTGGTAGCGCAGCGGGTTCTTCTTGTAGTAGTCCTGGTGGTATTCCTCGGCCGGGTAGAACGCCGTGGCGGCCACGATCTCGGTGACGATCGGCTCCTTGAAGGGCTTGCTCTTCTCCAGCGCCGCCCTCGAGGCGAGCGCAGCCTGCATCTGCGCAGCATCGACCGGGTAGATGGCGTTGCGGTATGGCGAGCCGGCATCGCAGAACTGGCGGTCCTTGGTGGTCGGGTCGGTGGTGCGCCAAAAATGCTCGACCAGCTTTTCGTAGCTCACCTTGGCCGGGTCGAACACTACTTCCACGACTTCGGCGTGGCCGGTGCGTTTGCTCGACACCTGCTCGTAGGTCGGGTTCGCGACGGCGCCGCCGCTGTACCCCGAGGTCGTGGAGAGCACGCCTGCGACCTTGTCGAAGTCGGACTCGACACACCAGAAGCAGCCACCGGCGAAGATGGCGCGGGCGGTGGGAGCAGGAGTCGTCTGCGCCTGGGCCCAGCCGATGGCGCCGAGCAGCAGGGCGGCGGCCCCGAACCGGAGCGCGTTCATGCCGCCACCACGAATTTCAAGGCCACGCCGTTGTTGCAAAAACGTTTGCCGGTCGGCGCCGGGCCGTCGCTGAACACATGGCCCTGGTGGCCTTCGCAGCGCAGGCAGTGGTATTCGGTGCGCGGGAACACCATCTTGTAGTCGGTGCGGGTGGCCACCGCGCCGGGCAGCGCGGTGTGAAAACTCGGCCAGCCGGTGCCGCTCTCGAACTTGGCTTCCGAGCCGAACAAGGGCATGTCGCAGCCGGCGCAGTGGTAGCGGCCCTTGCGCTTTTCGGCGTTCAGCGGGCTGGTGCCGGCGCGTTCGGTGCCTTCATGCCGCAGTACGTCGTAGGCGGCCGGCGAGAGGCGCTGTTGCCACTGCGCGTCGGTGAGGCGCAGCGGTTCCATGCCGGCGGCGGGCGTGGACGGTGCTTGTGCCTCGGCCAGGCGCGGGCCGAGGCCGATGCCAGAAAGCAGGGCGAGCAGGTTTCGACGGGTCATGGCGGGTGCCTCGAAAGAAGGTCAGGAACCGATTGGTCGCCACGCTGGCGAGAATCTTTCCTCCGCGATTTAACCCTTCGGCCAAAGCACCCACAGGCGCAGCGGTTGTTTCATGCGCCCGGCCTGCGCTTCGGCCGCATCGCCCCAGCCCCAGAAAAAGTCGGCGCGCACCGCGCCGACGATCGCGCTGCCGGTGTCTTGCGCCATCACCGCGCGGCGCAGCGGCGTGTTGGAAAGCGGCTCGGTCGTGTCGAGCCAGACCGGTGTGCCGTAGGGAATGTTGACCGGGTCGACCGCGATCGAGCGCCCCGGCGTCAGCGCTACCGCCTGTGCGCCCTTGGGCCCGAGCTGCGGGTCGGGCAGCGGCTCTTCGCGGAAGAACACGAAGCGCGGGTTGCTCCAGAGCATCTCGTTCAGGCGCTTCGGGTTCTGCCGCGCCCATGCCTTGATGCCGGGCCACGAGGCCTGGTCGAGGCGCAACTCGCCCTGTTCGATCAGCCACTTGCCGATCGACTTGTAGGGCTGGTCGTTGTGGCCCGCGTAGGCCACGCGCACGAGTTGGCGGCGGCCGTCGTTTTCGAGCAGGTTCAGGCGCCCCGAGCCTTGGATCTGCAGGATCAGCGCGTCCAGCGGGTCGGCCACGTAGGCGATCGCGCGGCCGCGCAGGCTGATGTGTGCGGCGGGCAGCGTGTCGAGCTGCTGGCGGGTCCAGTACGGTTTGCGCGCTGCGAGGTCGGCCGGAGGCGCGTACAGCGCGATGCCAAACGCGCCGCGCGGCGTGCGCGTGGCGTCGACCAGCGGTTCGAAATAGCCGGTGATCAGACCCTCGGGCGCACCCTCGGGCGACTCGACACGGTAGGGCTGCAAACGCTGCTGCAGCCAGCTGCGCGCCGCCTCGTCGCTGAAAGCCGGCATGGCCGCGGCACGAGCCTGCGTGCAGACTGCATCCCAGCCCGGGGCCGGCCGTTCGCAGCCGCGCAGCAGGGCGGGCCAGAGTTCGGCGCTGCGGTCGACTTCCCAGCCGGGCAACTCGGCCCAGCGCACCGGCACCCAGCGCGAACGGCCGCGCACGACGGCCGGGCCGAGCGGCACGGTGGTGGCGTCCGGGGGCAGCGCTTTGCTTTCAGGTGCGGCGGGTGGCAGTGGCGGCGGGCTCGAACAGGCGACCAGCGAAACTAGAATCGCCACGCACAGCGCGCTCGCAGCGCTTCGAAAGACAGTCAACATGTGGGTGATTTTGCTGGAAGCCTTCGGCGCCATGGCGCTGCTGCTGCTGATCGTGTGGTGGACGATGTTCTCGGGCCGCCGCAAGGGCGAGCGCACCGACCGCGATGACGCTTAAGCCTTCGGCCACACGAAAGAAAGCGGCTCGCGCCACAAGCGCGAGCGCAATGCGCGGTAGATGCGGCTGCGGTCGTTCAGGCGGATGCCGCGCGAACGCAGCGCGACCCGGAAGGCCAGGAAGAAGCTGACACTCAGGTTCAATACGCCGGTCGCCGCGATGCCGGCCACGCACCACCAGAACACGCTCTGGCCCACCAGCGCAAAACCTTCTGCGCCCACGGCCGCGGCGAGCTGGCCGGTGGACAGCGTGACGTGCCGCACTTCGATCGGCAGGCCGAAGAAGAGCGCAACGACGGGGATCACGCCAAGCATGAAGCCGAGCGAGATGTTCGACGCGAAACCCGAGATGTTGGCGCGCCAGTAAGCTGCCCAACGCGCGGCGCGGGCCGCGCCCAGGCGCGCCACGATGCGCGGGTTCCAGGCGATCGCGCTGTCGAGCCGGTGCCACACGAACCAGTTCTCGGCCCAGCCGGCGATCAATGAACTGGCGAACAGCAAAACGCCGGTGAATGCGGCGAAGAACGCCGTCGGCCCGAGCAGGGTGATCGACTCCAGCACGTGCACGGCATCCTTGTGGCCGACCAGCGACGCGCCGAACGCAGCCTGCGTGCCGAGTTGCACCGCGAGCACCAGCGGCGCCACCACGCCCAAGTTGCCGAAGATGCCGGCGGCCTGCGAGCGGATCAGGTGCACCACTTCGTCGACGAAACCTTCGACGCGTTCGTCCTCGTTCAGCCCGGTGAGTTTTTCGGCCATCGCCGGCGCCGTCATCGCCGGTTGTTTGGTGGCGACCGTGAAGTGCAGCAACTGCACGATCACGAAGCTCGCTGCGTAGTTCACGCCGGCCCAGAAGCCGCCCCAGAACGCCGACAGGCCGAGTGCCATCACCGCGAACTTCATGAACGTGGTGCCCGCGATGATCGCGCCACCGCCGGCCGCGGCGCGCAGCATCCAGCGGTAGGCCGCGCGGTCGCGGGTGATGTAGTGCTCGCCGGTTTCGGCGCTGCGCTCGGCCACCTGGCGCGCCAGCAGCGAGTAGTGGCGCGACAGCAGCGCACGAATGCTGCGGCGTTCGTCGGCCGTGCGCACCAGCTCGGCCAGCAAGCGTGTGATCTCGCGCGCCGGCTCGGGGCTGACCACGCAGTTCAGCAGCGCGTCGATGCGGTGGCAACGCTCGCGCAACTGATCCACCTCGAACACCACGTCGACCGACACGCCGTGCGCTTCGAGGTGCTCGTGCACGCTGTCGGCGCAGCGCCGGCAGGTGTCGAGCAATGCGCGCAGGTACTGCGCTTCCTGCAGCAACGTGGCTTCGCTCTCCGGCGTGGGCCCGTCGCTTGCGTCGCCTTCGTCAAGCGAGTGGGCGTGTTCGCTGATCTGCTCGGCCACACGCGCGAGCTGGCTGAACGGTTTTTCGGTGAGCAACTCGGGGCTCATGCGCAAACGCAGCGAAGGCGAAAAGCCCGACGCGCGCACCGCGCTGGCGAGGAACACGATCGCTTCGAGAAACGGCGTGCGCCAGACCGAGTCGCTGCGCTCGGGCGCCACGTAGGTGCGCAAGCGCTGCAGCGTGGCGTCGTCGATCGCGAGCAGCCAGTCGGCGTCGGTCGCCTGCGGGAACAGCAGTGCGAACAGCTCGCCGAGGTCGGTGGTCGCGGGCGTCAGCGGCAGAATGCGGGCGCGCACACGCCGGCCCAGTTCGCCCCACAAGTCCATGCGCGGCGCGAAGCCGAAGTCGGCCAGCAGCGCAGCGTTGTCGACCTCGCTCCAGATGCGTCGCAGCACGCCCGAGACGCGGGCGTGGTGCTCGGGGTGGCGGTCGAGCACGCCGAGCAGGTGCTTCAGGCGCAGCACCGGTGTCGGCGTGGCTTGCGCTTCACCTTCGACGGGCAGACCGCTTGAACGCGCCGGTGCTTCGACCGGCGCGTGGCGCAGCCATTCGAGCAGGCGGATCAGCCAAAGGTGGCGCTCGGGCAGGCTCGCTTTGGGGTCGGCCGCGTTCAGCAGCGCCGTCAGGTCCCAGGGCGAGACGCGCGCCTTCTTGACCACTCTCAGTGCAGCGCCGAAGCGAGCGTCAAACCGAATTCGCCGACCGGTGAATTGAACGCCTGCGCGTCTTCGGTCATGCAGAAGAAGGTGCCATGCATCGTGCCGTGCGGCGTGGCCAGACGCATCCAGCTCGTGTACTCGAAGGTCTCGCCGGGTTTCAACAAAGGCTGGTGCCCGACGACGGCCAGACCGCGCACTTCTTCGGTGTGGCCGTTGGCATCGGTGATGACCCAGTGGCGCGCGATCAGCTGGGCTGTGATGTCGCCACTGTTGCGGATCGACACCGTGTAGGCGAACGCGTGTTCGCCGGTCTGCGGGTCGGACCGCTCGGGCAGGTGGCGCACGCTGACCGTGCTGGTGAGTTCGGCTTTGGGCATGCGGCGGATTCTGGCAGCAAGCACAAGCCCCCACCCTAGAATCCCGCCAAACGCGAATTCATTGCCATGGCCAACGCACGCACCTACCGCATCGCTCCCAGCATTCTTTCGGCCGACTTCGCCCGCCTCGGCGAAGAAGTGCAAAACGTGATCGCGGCCGGCGCCGACTGGATTCACTTCGACGTGATGGACAACCACTACGTGCCGAACCTGAGCTTCGGGCCGATGGTGTGCGAGTCCTTGCGCAAACACGCGGTGCGCGCCGACGGCAGCAAAGTGCCGATCGACGTGCACCTGATGGTGCAGCCGGTCGATGCGCTCGCCGTGGCTTTCGCGAAAGCCGGTGCCGACCGTATCAGCTTTCACCCCGACGCGAGCGCGCACGTCGACCGCACCCTGCAGCTGATCCGCAATGAGGGCTGCAGCGCCGGGCTGGTGTTCAACCCGGCCGCGCCGCTCGACGTGCTGGAATGGACGATCGAGCAGCTCGACCTGATTCTCATCATGAGCGTGAACCCCGGCTTCGGCGGGCAGAGCTTCATCCCCGGCGCGCTGAAGAAGATCGGCCAGGTGAGGAAGCTGATCGAGCAGAGCGGCCGCGATATTCGCCTCGAGGCCGATGGCGGCATCAAGGCCGACAACATCCGTCAGGTGGCCGACGCCGGTGCCGACACCTTCGTGGCCGGCAGCGCGATCTTCGGCCAGGCCGACTACAAGGCGGTGATCGATGCGATGCGGGCGCGGCTCTCGGCCTGAGGGCTACAGCGCTTCGTCGCCCGGCCTGCGTCACACTGTGGGCATGTCTGCACCCCATCCGCACCACGGCGCCGCCGGCCAGGACCACGATCATGACCACGGCCACGCCCACGCCCACCACCACGCGCCCGCCAATTTCGACCGCGCCTTTGCGATCGGCATCACACTGAATATCGCGTTCGTCGCGATCGAGGCGTATTACGGCTGGAAGGTCAACTCGCTGGCCTTGCTGGCCGACGCTGGCCACAACCTCGGCGACGTGGCCGGGCTGGTGCTCGCCTGGGGCGGCGCGCTGGCCGGCCGCCTGCGGCCCGGCGCGCGCTACACCTACGGCTGGAAACGCGCGTCGATCCTGGCCGCGTTTGCCAACGCACTGCTGCTGCTGGTGGCGATGGGCTCACTGGCCTGGGAGGCGGTCGGCCGCCTGAACGCACCCGAGCCGACGCAGGGCTTCACGGTGATGGTGGTGGCCGGCATCGGCATCTTCGTCAACCTGGGCACGGCGCTGCTGTTCATGCGCGGCCGCGAGCACGACCTGAACATCCAGAGCGCGTTCATGCACATGGCGGCCGACGCGCTGGTCTCGGCCGGCGTGGTGCTGGCCGGCGGCTTGTCGCTCTGGTTCGGCTGGGCCTGGCTCGACCCGGTGGCCAGCCTCGTGATCGCGCTCGTGATCGTGGTCGGCACCTGGCGCTTGCTCCGCCAGTCATTGCACCTGATGTTCGACGGCGTGCCCGAGCACATCGACCTGGCCGCCGTGCGGCACGAGCTTGAGTCGCTGCCCGGTGTCGACCGGGTGCACGACCTGCACGTGTGGGCCACCGGCACCAGCGATGTGGCGCTGACGGCCCACCTGGTGATGCCGCGCGGCCACCCCGACGACTCGTTCTTCGAGATGGCGACGCACCGCCTGCGCGACAAATTCAGGATCGGCCACGTCACGCTGCAAGTGGTGCGCGAGCCCTTCATGGCCTTGTGCGAAGGCGCGGCGAGCGCCGCCGAGCCGGCCCCGACGCACCGCCACTGAAGCCGGGCGCACACTCCAGCTTTGCGCGGGTGCCAGCGATGCAGTTCAAGGATTACTACCAGGCCCTCGGCGTGGCGCGCGCAGCGACGCAGGACGAGATCAAGCAGGCCTACCGCAAACTGGCGCGCAAGTACCACCCCGACGTCAGCAAGGAAAAAGACGCCGAAGCGCGCTTCAAGGAGATCGGCGAAGCCGGTGAGGTGCTGCGCGACCCGGAAAAGCGCGCCGCCTACGACGCGGCCGGCAGCCAATGGGAACGCGAGTCTGCGGCCGGCCGCGAACGCGACTTCCAGCCGCCGCCGGGGTGGGACGCCGGCTTCGAATTCAGCGGCCGCGGCGACGAACAGGGCGCCGAGCACAGCGATTTTTTCGAAGCCTTGTTCGGCCGCGCTGCGCGCGGTGCCCGCCGCCAGCGCGCCGACCCGCACATGCCGGGCCAGGACCACCACGCCAAGGTGCTGATCGACCTCGAAGATAGCTACCGCGGGGCACAGCGCAGCATCTCGCTGCGTGTGCCGGTGCTCGACGGTGAAGGCCGCGGCGTGTTGCAGGAGCGCACGCTCGACGTGAACATCCCGAAGGGCATCCGCGAAGGCCAGCACCTGCGGCTCGCGGGCCAGGGCGGGCCGGGCCTGGGCGCGGGCGCACCGGCCGGTGACCTGTACCTCGACATCGTGTTCAACCCGCACCGGCTGTACCGTGTGGATGGCCGCGATGTTTACATCGATCTGCCGGTCGCTCCGTGGGAAGCTGCGCTCGGCGCCAGCGTGGCCGTGCCCACACCCGACGGCGAACTCGAGCTGACGATCCCGAAGGGCTCGGCGAGCGGGCGCAAGCTGCGCTTGAAGGGCAAGGGCATTCCGGGCAAGACGCCGGGCGACTTCTACGTGCTGCTGGTGGTGGCGCTGCCACCGGCCGATGAACCGAAGGCGCGGTCCGCCTACGAAGCTTTCGCGGCCGGCTTCGACTTCAACCCCCGCGCGCACCTGAAAGAATGAACGCCATGAACCCACTTCAGTTCAACACCACGGTCGTCGAAGAAGACGTGCATTTGAGC
>JAYVTD010000447.1:0-2173 GCA_043774765.1 Rhizobacter sp.
CTCGGCCATGGCCCGTTCACGACGATGCACGAGATTCTCAGCAGCAACCTGTGGAGTCTCGCGCTGGTCGTGATGCTGGCGTGGTGGCTGGTGCGCGAAGTGCGCGGCGTGCTGGCGCTGGCCGTGCCGGTGTTGCTGACCTTGGGCGCCTGGATGCTGCTCGCCGACGCGCGCCCCGGCCACATGCCGGCCACCTACGCCACGCCGCTGCTCTACGTGCATGCAGTCGTCGGCAAGCTGTTCCTCGGCCTGCTGCTGGTCGCGCTCGCACTCGGCCTGGTGCCGCTGCTGCGCTGCTCGGCCTGGGGCGCACGGCGCTGCGCCGGCCTGCCCGCCGAGCGCCGCCTGGACGAACTGGCGCACCGCTTCGCCGCCTACGCCTTCGTGTTCGAAACGCTGATGCTGATCGTCGGCGCCGTCTGGGCCCAAGACGCCTGGGGCCGCTACTGGGCCTGGGATCCACTCGAGACCTGGGCCTTCCTGACCTGGATTTCGTTTGTCGCGGCCCTGCACGCGCGCGCCTCGATGAAGCCGGCGCCGGTGCTGTTCGGCCTGTGGCTGTGCGGCGTGTTCGTGATCGCCTTCCTGACCTTCTTCGGCGTGCCCTTCATTTCGACTGTGCCGCACAAGGGGGCCGTGTGAACCGCCGGCGCGACCGCCGCCTGCTCGGCATCGTGCTGACGCTGTCTGCGGTGTTCGCCGGTGGCGTCACGATCGCGACCCTGGGGCCGACCCATCCGCCCGAGCTGGTCACGGGCAGCGCGGCGAAAATCGATGCCCGCAGCGACCCCGCCGCCCATGCGCGCAGCGCGCGCGAAGCCGAAGTGCGGCAGCGTTTCGATGCGGCTGTCGTGATGCTGCAGGCGCGCCAGTACGAGCCGGCTGCCGCGGCGCTGCATCGGGTGCTCGAACTCGCGCCGCAGATGCCCGAAGCGCACGTCAACATGGGGTACGCGATGCTCGGCCTGAAAAAACCCGCGGTCGCACGCGACTTCTTCGAGGGTGCAACGGCGCTGAAACCCGACCAGGCCAACGCCTATTACGGCCTGGCGCTGGCGAATGAGGCCGGTGGCGACCTTGAACTCGCGCTCGGCGCGATGCGCAGCTACCTGCACCTGGCCCGCGCTGAAGACGAAGCCCATCTGCGCCGCGCGCGCGCTGCGTTGTGGGAATGGGAAACGAAGCTCACTGAACAACGCGCCGCTGCGAAGCCTTGACGCCGCCACGGGCACGCATCGCGTGGCAACGGACTTGCTATTGCTGATGATGAGTTCCACAAACCTGCTGTTCGCCGATCGCGCACCCGCGCCAGCGCACCTTTCCAGGCGCCGCGCGTTCCTGAATCCGGGAATGGCTTCCCGTTCATGGGGGAGGGGCACATCGTGACTGTCTTCTGGATCGTGGCGGCGCTATTCGTGCTCGGCGCCTTGTTGATGCTGCTGTCGCCGTTGTGGAAACCCGCCGCTTCGCCGGCGCCGCAGGGCGCGATCCAACTCGCGGTCTATCGCGACCAGTTGCGCGAGTCGGAAAACGATCTGGGCGCGGGCCTGATTGCTCCTGAGCGGCTCGACGAAGCGCGTGACGACATCCGGCGCCGCTGGCTGGAAGAGGCCGCGCAGCCCGTGCCCCCTGTGGCCCAAGCGTGGCCGGCGCGCCGCGTCGGTATCGCGCTCGCACTGCTGATTTCGCTGGGCAGCGTGCTCAGCTACCTCGCACTCGGCGACCCGAAGGCGCTGGTTCCGCCGACCGCCAGCGCCGCCAAGCCGACGGCGGACGCACGCCACAGCGTCACGCCCGAGCAGATTCAGAAAATGGTCGAGTCGCTGGCCGAGCGGCTCAAATCCGAACCCGGCGACGCCGAAGGCTGGATGATGCTGGGACGCTCGTACACCGCGCTCGGCCGGCACCGCGATGCGGTCGGTGCGTTTCGCCGCGCCAACCAGCTCGCGCCCGGCAACGCCAACCTGCTCGCCGACTTTGCCGACGTGCTCGGCATGGCGCAGGGCAAGCGCCTGGCCGGCGAACCGGCGCGGCTGGTGCAGGCAGCGCTGGACGTCAACCCGAAACACGGCAAGGCCCTGGCGCTGGCTGGCAGCGTGGCTTTCGAAGCCCGCGACTACGCCGCAGCGCGGTCTTACTGGGAGCGCCTGGTGGCCCTGGTGCCGCCGGGCTC
>JAYVTD010000448.1:0-3709 GCA_043774765.1 Rhizobacter sp.
TGTTTTCGCTGAAGGCGATCCGCTACGCCACCCACCGGCGTGTGCTCGCCGAAGCCGGCGATTCGGTCCGGCGTTTCATCGACAGTGGCCTCTCCGAACTGCGCCACAAGCTGGGCCCGATCGTCTGGCAGTTCGCGCCGACCAAACGTTTCGAGCCGACCGACTTCGAGGCCTTTCTGAAGCTGCTGCCGGGCAACATCGACGGCCTGCCACTGCGCCACGTGCTCGACGTGCGGCACGATACGTTCAAGAGCGCGGCCTACCTCGCGCTGGCCAGAAAGTACCGCTGCGCGACCGTGTTCACCGACTCCGACGAGCATCCGTCGTTCGCCGATCTCACGGGCGACTTCTTGTACGCGCGGCTGATGCGCACCGAATCCGTCCACGCGGCGGGTGTCGAGCCACGCGTTCTCGACGCGCTGGCGTCGTGCGCGACCCGCTGGCACAGCGGCGAAGAACCCGCGGGACTGCCGCGCGTCGAACCGCCCGTGGTTGGCGCCGCAGCGCGCGACGTGTTCATCTATTTCATCAGCGGCGCGAAGGAAAAGGCGCCGGCCGCGGCCATGGCCTTGTTGGCGCGACTCGGCTGAATTTTCTGCCCCGTGCCAGACTCTGCTTTCCGTTGCGCGCCATCCTTTGCCATGCAAGCCACCGACACCGTTTCGCCGCCCAGCCCGTCCGCCGCCGAGCGCCCGGCTCGACCTGCTTCCACACTCGTGGTCGTGCGCGATGGCGCGGCCGGGATCGAAGTGCTGTTGTCGCGGCGCACACAAAGCAACGACCAGTTCAGCGGCGCCTGGGTCTTCCCCGGCGGGATCGTCGACGCGGGTGACCGCGCGGCGCATCAGCACTGTGTCGGCCTCGACGATGCCGCGGCGAGCGCGCAGCTCGGGCTGGAAAGCGGCGGTCTCGACTACCACATCGCTGCGGTGCGCGAATGTTTCGAGGAATCGGGTTTGCTGCTGGCCGTCGACGAGACCGGCGAACTGGTCGAGCTCGACCACGTGCGCGGCGAAACGCTCGGCCCGTGGCGCGGCCCGCTGCACCGCGGCGAGCGCACGCTCGGTGAGTTCTGCAGCGAGTTCGGTCTGCGCCTGGCGGTCGACAGGCTCGTTTACCTGAGCCACTGGCTGACGCCGTTCGCCCGCCCCAAACGCTTCGACACGCGCTTTTTCATCGCGGCCTTGCCGCCCACCCAGACCGCCGCCTTCGACGGCACCGAAATGGTCGAGCAGCTCTGGCTCGCGCCGGCCGAAGCGCTGGCGCGCAGCGCCGAGATGAAGCTGATGACGCCGACCCAGAAAACGCTGGAACTGGTGGCGCGCTATGCCAGCGTGAACGAGTTGCTCGCCTGGGCGCGTGCACCGCGCAATGTGCCGCTGACGATGCCGCGCGTGGCCCAGGGCAGCCAGGGCATGCGCCCGGTGTTGCCCGACGAACACGCCTGGGCCGAACTCGGCCGCATCGACCCCGCCGGACATGGGCACGGCAGCTACGACATCCAGCCCGGTGTGGCGGTGCGCCTGTCGCCACGGCTGATTCGCGTCAGCGCCAACAACGGCAGCATGATGACCGGGCCCGGCACCAACACCTACCTCGTCGGTGGCGGCGCGGCCAACGAATGGGCGGTGATCGACCCGGGCCCGCTCGACGAACGCCATGTGGCCGCGATTCTCGAAGCCGCTCCCGGGCCGATCCGCTGGATTTTCGTGACCCACACCCACAACGACCACTCGCCGGCCAGCGTGCCGCTGCAGGCCCGCACCGGCGCGCAGGTGTTCGGCCGCGTCGCCACGCACCCGGAGTGGCAGGACGCGAGCTTCGCGCCGCACGCCCACCTGGTCGGTGGCGAACGTTTCGAGTTGCCTGGAGACAGCACGCTCGTCGCCGTGCACACCCCGGGCCACGCGTCGAACCACCTTTGTTACCTGCTCGTCGAGGAGAAGATGCTCTTCACCGGCGACCACGTGATGCAGTCGTCCACCGTCGTGATCAACCCGCCCGACGGCGACATGGCGGCGTATCTGCACTCCTTGCACGCACTGCAGGAACACGATCTCGAGTGGCTCGCGCCCGGCCACGGTTTCCTGATGGCGCAGCCGAAGCAGGCGATGCAGGCGATCGTGGCACACCGCCTCAAGCGCGAGGCCAAGGTGGTGGCCGCGATGCAGACACTCGGACCGACCGGCACCGAGGCCCTGCTGGAAAAGGTCTACGACGACGTGCCGCCGCGCCTGCACAAAATGGCGATGCGTTCGCTCACCGCCCACTTGTTCAAGCTGCGCGACGACGGTGCCGCAGCCGAGCGCGAAGGGCTTTGGACCTTGACCACTGTGCCGCGCTGAGGGGCAAAAACTTGCCCGTGCCGTCAGCCGCCCGACAAGGCGTGTGCGTCGTCGCGCGCGCTGCTGTCCAGATGCGCGGTGCAGTTGACGAGCGAGGCCACGTGCGGCGAGCGCGCGTCGACGATGCTCAGACACGTGTTGCCGAAGTGCGTGGGCAGCGCGATACCTTCGGGCAGCCGCACGTGCGCGCCCAGCAGCACGCGCAGCAGCATGCCGTGCGTGACCACCGCCAGGCGCCGGCCGGTCTCGGCCTGGCGTTGCACGAGGTGCGCGAACGCCAATGCCACGCGGCGCTCGAAGGCGGCCGCCGATTCGCCGCCGGGCGGCGCCTCCTGCATCGTCAGCGGGTTGACCGGCATGCCGTCGTAAGGCAGGCCGCGCCAGTCGCCGAAGTTGCGCTCTTGCAGCAGCGGCGTGGTTTCGATGGGCGCGCCCGTCGCTGCGGCGATGGCCTGCGCGGTGCGCAGTGCACGGGGCAGGTCGCTGCTGACGATGATTTCCACGTTCATCGATGCGAGCCGGTTGGCCAGCGCTTCGGCCTGCGCGATGCCGCGCGCGCTCAGCGGCGTGTCGGCCGGTTGCAGCACACGGGCGACGTTGAGGGCGGTTTCGCCGTGCCGGATCAGCAGCAGACTCATGCGCAGATCATAGGCGGCACGCTGCACACCGGGGTGCAGCTGCCATCGGCGCGTCACATGCTGCGCCGATACTGCCCACCCACCTGAAACAGCGCCTCGGTGATCTGCCCGAGCGAGCAGCAGCGCACGGCCTGCATCAGCAGCTCGAAGACGTTGCGGTTGTCGATCACGGCCTGCTGCAGTGCGGCCAGCATCGCCGGCGATTCTTTTGCGTGGCGGGTGTGGAAGTCTTCCAGGCGCTTGAGCTGGCTCTGCTTTTCTTCATCGGTCGAACGCGCCAGTTCCAGCGTGTCGGCCACCGGGTCGCCGTGCGGGTTGCGGAAGGTGTTCACGCCGACGATCGGGTATTCGCCGGTGTGTTTCTGCATCTCGTAGTGCATCGACTCTTCCTGGATCTTGCTGCGCTGGTAGCCGGTTTCCATCGCCCCCAGCACGCCGCCCCGGTCGGCGATCTTTTCGAACTCGGCCAGCACGGCTTCTTCCACCAGCTCGGTCAGGTCGTCGATGATGAAGGCGCCCTGGTTGGGGTTCTCGTTCTTGGCCAGCCCCCACTCGCGGTTGATGATCAGCTGGATGGCCATCGCCCGGCGCACGCTGTCTTCGGTGGGCGTGGTGATCGCCTCGTCGAAGGCATTGGTGTGCAGGCTGTTGCAGTTGTCGTAGATGGCGATCAGCGCCTGCAGCGTGGTGCGGATGTCGTTGAACTGGATCTCCTGCGCATGCAGG
>JAYVTD010000449.1:0-4627 GCA_043774765.1 Rhizobacter sp.
TGGACGGGTTGATGCACCAGGTGCGCACCGACCCGCGCCTGGCTGACCTGCTGCGGCGTGCCGAAGACGAAAACCTCGACGAGCCGAAGCGCGCGAACCTGCGCGAGATCCGCCGCCAGTGGCGCGCGTCGAACGCGCTGCCGCAGGCGCTGGTCGAAGCGGCTTCGCTGGCGTCGGCGCGCTGCGAACACGCCTGGCGCACACAGCGTCCGGCCAACGACTGGGTCGGTTTCCTCAAGAACTTCCGCGAGGTGCTCAAGCTCGGGCGCGAAAGCGCGAAGCGGCTCGCCGACGACACCGGTCTGGGCCTGTACGACGCGCTGATGGACCAGTTCGAACCCGGCATGAAAAGCGCCGAGGTCGATCGGGTGTTCGGCGACCTGCAGCAGTGGCTGCCGGGCCTCGTGAAGCAGGCGCAAGAACGGCAATCACGTGCGCCGGTGGTGTTGCCGGTCGGCCCGTTCCCGAAAGCCGCACAGCGTGCGATGAGCCATGACGTGATGAAGCTGCTCGGCTTCGATTTCGACGCCGGGCGCCTGGACGAGAGCGCGCACCCGTTCAGCGGCGGCGTGCCCGAAGACACACGCCTGACCACGCGCTACCGCGAAGACGATTTGATGCAGAGCCTGATGGGCACGATCCACGAAACCGGCCACGCGCGCTACGAGCAGAACCTGCCGCGCGCCTTGCTCGGCCAGCCGGTGGCGCTGGCACGCTCGATGGCGATCCACGAAAGCCAGAGCCTCGCCTTCGAGATGCAGCTTGGCCGCAGCCCGGCGTTCGCGAAGCTGCTTGTGCCGCTGCTGCGCACCCGGTTCGGCGAACAACCGGCGTTCGAACCCGGCAACCTGCACCGGCTGATGACGCGGGTGGAGCCGGGTTTCATCCGCGTCGATGCCGACGAGCTGACCTACTCGGCCCACGTGATCTTGCGCTACCGCATCGAGCGCGCTCTGATCGAAGGCAGCATCGAAGCCGAAGACATCCCGGCGCTGTGGGACGAGTCAATGGCCTCATTGCTCGGTGTCGACACCCGCGGCAATTACCAGAACGGCTGCATGCAGGACGTGCACTGGAGCGCCGGCGCATTCGGCTACTTCCCCTGCTACACGCTGGGCGCGATGTACGCCGCGCAGTGGTTCGCGGCGATCCGGCGGGGCGTGCCCGATCTCGACGCTCGCATCGCACAAGGTGATCTCGCGCCGGTGTTCGCCTGGCTGCGCGAGAACATCTGGAGCCAGGCAAGCCGCTGGGACACGGCCGAACTGGCTGCCCGTGCCAGCGGCGAGAGGCTGAACCCGCTGCACTTCAGGCGCCACCTCGAGGCGCGTTACCTTGGCTGAATGCAAAAAGGGCGCCGAGGCGCCCTTTTGTTCAACCGGAAAAGATCAGGCCGCGGTACGGCGAGCCGTCGCACGCTTCGCAGCGGGCTTGGTCGCGCCATTGCTCTTGGTCGCGGTGGTCTTCTTGGCGGCAGCCTTCACTGCAGGCGCCTTCGAGAGCTTGGCGACCTTGGCGCTGAGTTCGTCGATGCGGGCCATCAGCGCGTCCACGTCCTTGGCGGAAGGAACGCCGAGCTTGTTCAGCGCCTTGGCAGTGCGGTCTTCGAAGATGGTTTCCAGCTTGTCCCAGTGCTGGCCGGCCTTGGCCTGCACGTCGCCGGCCATGTTGCTCATCTTGCTGGTGACTTCGCTGATCTTGTCTTCGGCGGCCGACTGCGTCTTCTTCTGCAGCGAAGCGCCTTCCTTCACCAGCGCTTCGAAGACCTTGGTGCCTTCGGCCTGAGCGCGTGAAAAAGCGCCCATGCCGGCGAGCCAGATCTGCTGGGCCGAGTCTTTCACCTGGCCGGCGATCGCGCTGTCGAACGCGCGGGCGCCTGAGGTGGATTGTTTGTCAGCCATCTGCTTGAGTTTCTTGACCATGGTGTGTGTCCTCGGTTGGGTGTCTGGGGAAGCGCTCACGCAGAGCGCCCGGTGAAGACGACTATAGGAGGGCGCCGTGGGGAGCGCATCCTAATTTCCTAGTGAGCCCACCCTATGAGGCTGCGGGTAAATGGGCAGCGCCAGGAGCAGGGCTTTGGTCAAGAATGCGCGCTGACCTTTGCCTTCACGGAGCGAAAAACATGCACTACTTCGTCACCGGCGCGACCGGTTTCATCGGCAAACGCCTCGTCAAGACGCTGCTCGCCAGGCGCGGCGCGACGGTCCACTTCCTGCTGCGGCCCGAGAGCGAAGGCAAGGTCGCGGGCCTGCTCGAATACTGGGGCCTCTCGGGTGCAAGCGGCAAGGCGCGTGCGGTGCCCGTCTTCGGTGATCTCACCGCCAAGAAGCTCGGTGTCTCGGCCGACGAGCTGAAAAAGCTCAAGGGCAAGATCGACCACCTGTACCACCTGGCTGCCGTGTACGACCTGAAGGCCGACGAAGCCTCGCAGGTCAAGGTCAACATCGAAGGCACGCGCAGCGCGGTCGAGTTCGCCAAGGCGATCGACGCCGGCCACCTGCACCACGTCAGCTCGATCGCGGCGGCCGGGCTCTATGAAGGCGTGTTCCGCGAAGACATGTTCGAAGAAGCCGAGGGTCTGGACCACCCGTACTTCATGACCAAGCATGAGAGCGAGAAGATCGTGCGCAAGGAATCGAAAGTGCCCTGGACGGTCTACCGCCCCGCGCTCGTGGTCGGTGACTCGACGACTGGTGAGATGGACAAGATCGACGGCCCGTACTACTTCTTCAAGCTGATCCAGCGCATGCGCCAGATCTTGCCGCCGTGGATGCCGAGCGTGGGCCTGGAAGGCGGGCGCATCAACATCGTGCCGGTCGACTTCGTGGTTGCCGCGCTCGACCACATCAGCCATAGCAAGACCGAGCTGAACAAGAAGTGCTTCCATCTTGTCGACCCGAATGGCTACCGCGTCGGCGACGTGCTCGACATCTTCAGCAAGGCCGCGCACGCGCCGAAGATGAACCTGTTCATCAACGCCGCCTTGCTCGGTTTCATTCCGAAGAGTGTGAAGAAAGGAATGATGGCGCTGGCGCCTGTGCGCCGGGTGCGTGCTGCGGTGATGAAAGACCTCGGCCTGCCCGACGACATGATGACCTTCATCAACTTCCCGACGCGCTACGACTGCCGCGAGACGGTCGGCGCGCTGAAGGGCTCGGGCATCGAGTGCCCGAACCTGCACGACTATGCGTGGCGGCTGTGGGACTACTGGGAGCGCCACCTCGACCCGGCGCTGCTGATCGACAAGTCGCTGCGCGGCCAGGTTGCGGGCAAGGTCGTGCTGGTGACGGGCGGTTCTTCGGGCATCGGGCTCGCGGCGGCGGTGAAGTTCGCGAAGGCGGGTGCGACGACGATCATCTGTGCGCGCGACGAAGCCAAGCTCGCCGAAGCGAAGAAGGAGATCCTCGCCGAAGCCGGCAAGGACGCCATCGTCGTCACCTACTCGGCCGACATCGCCGACGAAGCCAGTTGCAAGGCTTTCGTCGAGCAGCTCACCGCCGACCACGGCGGCGTCGACTACCTGATCAACAATGCCGGCCGTTCGATCCGCCGTGCCATCGAAGCCAGCTACGAGCGTTTTCACGACTACGAGCGCACGATGCAGCTCAACTACTTCGGCGCGCTGCGCATCACGATGGGCCTGCTGCCCGGCATGGTCGCCAAGCGCAAGGGCCACATCGTCAACATCAGCTCGATCAGCGTGCTCGTGAACGCGCCGCGCTTCTCGGCCTATGTGGCGAGCAAGGCCGCGCTCGACGCGTGGACGAGCTGTGCCGCGAGCGAGTTCGCCGACCAGGGCATCACCTTCACCACCGTCAACATGCCGCTGGTGCGCACGCCGATGACGGCGCCGACCAAGATCTACGACAACATGCCGCTGCTCTCGACCGATGAAGCGTCTGACCTGATCGTGCAGGCCTGCGTCGACAAGCCGGTGCGTGTGGCCACCCGCCTGGGCATCTCGGTCGAGCTGCTGCACGCCGCAGTGCCACGCATCACGCAGATCCTGATGAACACCACCTTCCGCATGTTCCCCGACAGCGCCGCGGCCAAGGGCGAGAAGGCTGGCAAGGCGACGCTGTCGCCGGAAGCGATGGCGATGGCCCAGATGATGCGCGGCATTCACTTCTGACGGGCTTTTGATGACGCGCATGAATCACTCGGTCGACTTCTTCGATCGGCAGTTCCAGGCCCAGCTTCGCACGCAAGACCTGGCGCTCAACCCGTTCGAGCGTGTGGCGCTTGCCCACTGCCACGGCCGGGTGCTCGACTTCGGATGTGGCCTGGGCAACCTGGCGGTGAGCGCTGCGCGCAGCGGCCTTTGCGTCGATGCGGTGGACGCGAGCCCGGCCGCCATCGAGCACCTGCTGCGGGTGGGGCGTGAGGCGCAGCTCTGCCTGAAGCCGGTATGCGCCGATGCCGAAGCCTTCGAGTGGCACGGTTGTTACGATACGGTGGTATCCATCGGCCTGCTGATGTTTCTCGACTGCGCCAGTGCATGGCGCCTGATGGAGCGGCTCACTGACCACACCTGCCCGGGTGGCACCGCCGTTGTCAACGTGCTGGTGCGCGGAACGACTTACCTCGACATGTTCGGCAACGACGCGCACTGCCTGTTCGGCGAAGA
>JAYVTD010000450.1:0-3279 GCA_043774765.1 Rhizobacter sp.
GTGCAGCATCGCGTGGCCGGTGCGGTCGGCCGCGGCGCAGGCGCGCTGCACCGGCTTTTCACCGTAGTTCGCGGTGTGGCCGCCGAACGGGCGCTGGTAGATCGTGCCGTCGGGGTTGCGGTCGAACGGCATGCCGAAGTGTTCGAGCTCGTACACGACCTTGGGCGCTTCACGGCACATGAACTCGATCGCGTCCTGGTCGCCGAGCCAGTCGGAACCCTTCACGGTGTCGTAGAAGTGGTAGTGCCAATTGTCTTCGGACATGTTGCCGAGCGAAGCGCCGATGCCACCCTGCGCCGCGACCGTGTGCGAACGTGTCGGGAACACCTTGGACAGCACGGCCACGTTCAGGCCGGCAAGCGCCAGTTGCAGCGATGCGCGCATGCCGGAGCCACCGGCACCGACGATCACCACGTCGAACTTGCGGCGGGTCACGGAAGCCGTGCCAGCCGACAGGGGAGGAATACCCGCTTGCATCGTCAAAGTCTCCAAAGCACTTGAATGGCCCAACCCGCGCAGCCGACCAGCCACACGATCGTGAACACCTGGGCGGCCAGGCGTGCGCCGACCGGCTTCACGTAGTCCATCCAGATGTCACGCATGCCAACCCACACGTGAACCAGCAGCGACAAGATCACGACGAAGGTCAACACCTTCATCCACTGGCGCGAGAAGATGCCGGCCCACTTGTCGTAGCCCATCTGGCCAGGCAGCAGCACCTGCACGATGACTGCGAGCGTGAACAATGCCATCAGGGCGGCGGTGACACGCTGCGAGAGCCAGTCGCGCAGACCGTAGTGCGCACCGACGACGACGCGCTTGGAACCAAAATTCTGTGCCATGGATCCGCTGCCTCAGAAGAAGAGCTTGGCGCCCAGCGCGAGCGTCAGCGCGACGCTCACGGCCAGCGTGAAGACCGCCGACTGGCGGCCGAACTCGAGCGTGACCGCGTGCGTGGCGTCCATCCACAAATGGCGCACGCCCGCGATGAAATGGTGCAGGTAGGCCCAGATCAAGGCGAGCGCGACGAGCTTGAAGAACCAGCCCGGCACAAAACCGACACCAGCGGCGAACACGGCCGAGAACTGCGCGTACGAGATTTCAGAAGTGAGGCTGGTGTCGAACATCCAGATGATGAAGGGCATCAGGATGAACATCAGGCCGCCGCTGGCGCGGTGCAGGATCGACACCAAGCCCGCCAGCGGCAAGCGGTAACCGAGCGCGTCGAGCAGCCGCATGTTCTCGCCCGGTCTTGTTTTTGCTGTAAGCGCCATGTTCAGCCTTGCCTCTCAACGTAGTTCAATGGGGACGAAACCGCTCGGTAACCCGTAGAGTTTATTGCAACGCAACAGATTTCTCGGGTCGCTGGCCGGGAATGTGCCGGAACAGGGCGTGGGTTAGGGCTCCGACGCTCAACTCAGCTCGTTTCTGTAGTAGTGGCCGGCGGTGCTGTACAAACCGCGCCGCAGTTCGACCGGCCGGTCTCCATAGGTCATCGACAAACGCTCGACGCTCAGCAGCGGGGCGCCGGGCGCCAGGCCCAGCAAGGCGGCGCTCGCATCGTCGGCCGCCACTGCGCGGATCTTTTCTTCGGCGCGGATCATGCGAACGCCAAACTCGGTTTCGAACAGGCCGTACATCGGGCCGCGGTAGTTGCTCAGGCGCTCGGCCGTCAGGCCCTTGAAGAGCCGGGCCGGCAGCCAGATGTCGTCGAGCACGACCGGCGCCCCGCGAAACGACAGCAGGCGTCGCACGCGGATCGTCGCGTCGCTCGGTTTCAGGTTCAGCGCGCGCGCCAACTCGGCCGGGGCGCGCTGGCGCTGGCAGTCGATGAAGCGGCGTGTCATGCCGCCCTGCTCGGCCCCATCGGGCATCAGGCGCAGGAAGCGGAACTGGATCTTCTCTTCGGCATGCGTCGCCACGAACGTGCCCTTGCCCTGCCGGCGCACCAGCAGGTTGTCGGCTGCCATCGCATCGATCGCCTTGCGCACCGTGCCCTGGCTGACCTTGAAGCGCACCGCCAGCTCCATCTCGCTGGGAATGGCCTCGCCGGGGCGCCACTCGCCCTGCTGCAGGCTGCGCGTCATCAGCGTCTTGATCTGCTGGTACAGCGGGCTGAAGGCGGGGCTGTCGGCAGCCTCGATCGCCGCGGGCGGTGCTAGCGCGGAAGGCGTGTCGGAGGCGGGCATGCCCGATTTCATCACAGGCGCCCGGCGCCGTCCACGACTCAGCGGAATGATGTCTTATGTAAGACATAAGATTCGACAGGGCCGGGAAATCCCGAATCCGGGCTCCGGTCTGGCCTAAACTTGGGACCCGTCGCGAGCCGCCTCGCGCCATCATTTACCTTTCCTCCTGCCTACCCTTCCTCGGAGAACTTCCATGAGCAAAAAACCCGTTCGCGTTGCCGTCACCGGTGCCGCAGGCCAGATCGGCTACGCCGTGCTGTTCCGCATCGCCTCGGGCGAAATGCTCGGCAAGGACCAGCCGGTCATCCTGAGCCTGCTCGAAGTGCCGATGGAAAAACCGCAGCAGGCGCTCAAGGGCGTGATCATGGAACTGGAAGACTGCGCCTTCCCGCTGCTGGTCGGCATCGAAGCCCACGGCGACCCGATGACCGCGTTCAAGGACGTAGCCTACGCTCTGCTGATCGGCTCGCGCCCGCGCGGCCCCGGCATGGAACGCGCCGAGCTGCTGGCCGTGAACGCCGAGATCTTCACCGCGCAAGGCAAGGCGCTCAATGCTGTTGCCAGCCGCAACGTCAAGGTGCTGGTGGTCGGCAACCCGGCCAACACCAATGCCTACATCGCGATGAAGAGCGCACCCGACCTGCCGCGCAAGAACTTCACCGCGATGCTGCGCCTCGACCACAACCGTGCGCTGAGCCAGATCGCTGCGAAGACCGGCAAGCCGGTTGCCGACATCGAGAGGCTCACCGTCTGGGGCAACCACTCGCCGACCATGTACGCCGACTACCGCTTCGCCACCATCGGCGGCGCGGCCGTGAAAGACATGATCAACGACCAGGTCTGGAACGCCGACACCTTCCTGCCCACGGTCGGCAAGCGCGGCGCCGCCATCATCGCGGCACGCGGCGTGTCGTCGGCCGCTTCGGCCGCCAACGCCGCCATCGACCACATGCGCGACTGGGCACTCGGCACCAACGGCCACTGGGTCACGATGGGCATCCCGTCGGACGGCCAGTACGGCATTCCGAAAGACGTGATGTTCGGCTTCCCGGTCACCTGTGCCGGCGGCGAATACAAACTCGTCGAGGGC
>JAYVTD010000451.1:0-2411 GCA_043774765.1 Rhizobacter sp.
CCTCCACCGGCGATCAGCAGCGTGGCGGCGTCGGGCGCCTGCTCGTAGACGGCGATGCCCATGTCGTTGAGCATCGAGACGATGGCTTCCAGGATTTCATCGTTCACCAGCTTTTCGGGCAGGTGGTCGTTGATTTCCTGGTGCGTGAGGAAGCCGCGCGTCTTGCCCATCTTGATGAGCGTCTTCAGCTCCTGGCGGCGCTTGGCGGCCTCTTCTTCGGTGAGCGCGGTTTCTTCCAGGCCGAACTCGCGCATCAGCGCGCGTTCCTTGGCCCGCGAAACCTTCATGCGCAGCGGTTTGACCTTGACTTTGGTCTCGTCGCTTGCGGTCTCGACTTCCGGCTCGCCTTCGAGGTCGGCTTCCAGGTCAGAGAGGTCGACGTCGGAGTCTTCCGACTTCTTCGCCTTTTCCTCGACCTTGGGCTTGCGGCCCGGCTTGCCCTTGGCTTCGACCACCTTCGCTGCGGCCTTCGCGGCCGGTTTGGCAACCGGCTTCGCGGCGGCCGCGGGCTTGGCGGCCTTCTTCAGTTCTTCGGGCTTCGCTGCCTTGGCCGTGGTGGTGGCTTTGGGGGCAGGGGCGGGGGCGCTCTTCTTCGCGGTCATGCAAATCCTCGGATGGTGTGGGGCCTGTCGTCCCGAAGCCCGGTCAATCAGTTGCGCGCATTGACGCGATATTCAAGCCCGGGCGAGGCCGACTCACGACAAGCCGATGCACATGCCGGCACGCTGCTCAATGCCCAAAGGCCTTTGATTCCGTAGCCGACATCGAGCGGGCAAGTTCGGGTGAACATTTGGAGTGCAGCCCTTGCGGGAAAGGTTGGCCTGATATCCACGAAGGGAACCCTGGTTCAGAGGGTGGCCGGGGCCCGGAGGTACTGCTGTCACGCTTGCCGCGCTTACGTCAGCCGAGGATTATACCTTTTGGTGCGGGTGACGCCCGGTCAAACGTCGGCCGGCGTGCGGGCGAGCTGGGCTTTCAGGCGCGACCGGTCGGCCATCAGCTGCAGGCTGCGCGCTTGAGCGTCGGGCGAAAGCGTGCCCGACTGGAACAGCAGTTCGAGCTCTTCTTCCAGGTCTTTCAGGCGCAGCCGGTCGAGCACCAGGCGCAGCTCCTGCGCCAGATCGGCTTGGGGCTCGGGGTCGTGGAACTGCGCGATGCGGTCGATCACGGCGCCGCCCTGGGCGTGCTGTTGCGCCACGATGCGCAGTTCGTCGAGCAAGGCCGGCGGCGCGAGCGGGCCGTGTTCGTGCAGGCTGCGTTCGATGCAACCGAAAAACAGGTCGTAGGGCGGCGCCTTGGCGGCGAGTTCGTCGTGGGCCTCGCCGTCGAGTTCCGACCACATGTCGCACTTGTGCAGCAGCAGCCAGATCGCGCGGTCGAGCAGGTTGGCTGCGCCCTTGCTGACGCGGCTGGCGATGCGCCGCGCCGGCCGCTCGGCGGGGGCGCCCGCGCTGCGGGCGAGCGTGGCCGTGCCCCACAAGGACTGCAGCTCGCTCGTTTCGAGCCGGCCGATGCCGGCCAGCTCGGCGATCAGCTGGCGCTTGAGCGCGCCGTCGGGCAGGGCCGACCACAGCGGCCTGGCGTTGGCCAGCATGTGGGCGCGGCCCTCGGCGGTGTCGAGGTCGTGGCCGGCGCCTGCCCCTTCGGCGATCTGGCGCGACAGCGGCACGGCTGCGTTCACGCAGGCTTCGAACGCCTCGGCGCCGAACTCGCGCACGTAGGAATCGGGGTCGTGCTCGGTGGGCAGGAACAGGAAACGCACGCTGCGTGTGTCGGTCGCGTGCGGCAGGCTCGCTTCGAGCGCGCGCCCGGCGGCGCGGCGGCCGGCGGCGTCGCCGTCGAAGCTGAAGACGACCGAATCGGTGAAGCGGAAGAGTTTTTGCACGTGCTCGGCGGTGCAGGCGGTGCCGAGCGTGGCCACCGCGTTGCCGAAGCCCGACTGCGCGAGCGCCACCACGTCCATGTAGCCTTCGACGACCAGTGCATAACCGCGCTGGCGCAGCGCGGCGCGGGCTTCGTGCAGGCCGTAGAGCTCGCGGCCCTTGCTGAAGACCGGCGTCTCGGGAGAGTTCAGGTACTTCGGCTCGCCCTTGTCGAGGACGCGGCCGCCGAAGCCGATCACCTCGCCCTGCACCGAGCGGATCGGAAACATGATGCGGTCGCGGAAGCGGTCGTAGCGTTTGCGGTCGGCTTCGTTGGTGTCTTCGTCGCCCTGCACGATGACCATGCCGCTCTCTTCGAGCAGCGGGTCGTCGTAACTCGGGAACACGCTGGCCAGGCCGCGCCAGCCGTCGGGTGCGTAGCCGAGCCCGAACTGCGCCGCGATCTCGCCGCTCAGGCCGCGGCCCTTCAGGTAGTCGACCGCGCGCGGGCTGCCCTTGAGCTGGCGCCTGTAGTGTTCGGCTGCCTTG
>JAYVTD010000452.1:0-2269 GCA_043774765.1 Rhizobacter sp.
GCCCCACCAAGGGCCTTCCAATTTGATTACTTCGCCCGGAACACGATCCGAGCGCGGCTCAGGTCGTAGGGCGTCAATTCGACAGTGACCTTGTCCCCCGGCAGGATGCGGATGTAGTGCATGCGCATCTTTCCGGAGATGTGTCCGAGCACCACGTGCCCGTTCTCCAGCTTCACACGAAATGTGGCGTTGGGCAGATTCTCAAGAATCTCGCCCTGCATCTGAATGACATCGTCTTTCGCCATGGATGTTTTCAGGTGGCCTTGAAGTTGGCTTTTTTCAACAATGATTCGTACTGCTGGCTCATCACGTAACTCTGCACCTGGGCCCAGAAGTCCATCGTCACAACGACGATGATCAAGAGCGAGGTGCCGCCGAAATAGAACGGCACGTTGTACTTCAGTACCAGGAACTCGGGCAGCAGGCAGACGGCGGTGATGTAGATCGCGCCAGCCAGCGTAAGTCGGGAAAGAATGCGGTCGATGTGGCGAGCGGTCTGGTCACCCGGGCGGATGCCAGGAATGAACGCACCGCTCTTCTTCAGGTTGTCTGCGGTCTCGCGGCTGTTGAACACCAGCGCGGTGTAGAAAAAGCAGAAGAACACGATCGCGGCGGCGTAGAGCAGCACGTAGATCGGCTGGCCCGGCGACAACAGCGCGGCGATGTCCTTCAGCCAGCGAAAGCTGTCGCCGGTGGCGAACCAGCTCACCGCCGTGGTCGGCAGCAGGATGATGCTCGAGGCGAAGATCGGCGGGATCACGCCCGACATGTTCAGCTTCAGCGGCAGGTGCGAAGACTGGCCGCCATAGACCTTGTTGCCCACTTGTCGCTTGGCATAGTTGACGAGAATCTTGCGCTGGCCACGCTCGACGAACACGACGGCGAAGGTGACCGCGCCAACCAGCAGCGTAATGAAGAGCGCCGCCACGATACTCATCGAACCCTGGTTCACCAGGCTCGCGAACTGACCCAGCGCACCGGGCAGGCCGGCAGCGATGCCGCCGAAGATCAGGATCGAGATGCCGTTGCCCAGGCCGCGTTCGGTGATCTGCTCACCGAGCCACATCAGGAACATCGTGCCGGCGACCAGGCTCACGACCGCCGTCATGCGGAAACCGAAGCCGGGCGAAATCACGAGGCCGGGCGAGCCTTCGAGCGCCAGCGCAATGCCGAGCGACTGGAACAACGCCAGACCCAAGGTGCCGTAGCGCGTGTACTGTGTGATCTTGCGACGACCCGACTCGCCTTCTTTCTTGAGCGCTTCGAGCGTGGGCACGACGTAGGTCATCAACTGCATGATGATCGACGCCGAGATGTACGGCATGATGCCCAGCGCGAACACGGTGAAACGCGACAGAGCGCCACCCGAGAACATGTTGAACAGGCTCAGGATGCCGCCGGTCTGGCCCTTGAACAGTTGCGCGAGCTGGTTCGGGTCGATGCCGGGCACCGGAATGTGTGCGCCCAGGCGGTACACCACGAGCGCGAGCAGCAAGAACACCAGCCGGCGACGCAGGTCGCCGAACTTGCCGCTCTTGGCCAGTTGATTCGCGTTGGTTGCCACTGCGCTTGGGTTTCCGTTTTGAGCGGGTGGCCTCAGGCCACCGAGCCGCCAGCGGCTTCGATCACGGCCTTGGCGCCTGCTGTTGCGCCGATGCCCCTGAGCGCGACCTTGATGGTCAACTCACCCGACTTGATGATCTTGACGACCTTGGCCAGCTCGCCGACCAGGCCGGCTTGCTTCAGCGTGAGGATGTCGACTTCGGTCGCGCCCAGGCGCTCGAGGTCGGTCAGGCTCACTTCGGCATTGAACTTCAGCAGATGCGACTTGAAACCACGCTTGGGCAGGCGACGCTGCAGCGGCATCTGGCCGCCTTCGAAGCCGACCTTGTGGTAGCCGCCCGAACGCGACTTCTGGCCCTTGTGGCCACGGCCGGCGGTCTTGCCCAGGCCGGAGCCGATGCCACGGCCCACGCGACGCCTAGCGTGCTTGGAGCCGGTGGCCGGCTTGATGGTGTTGAGTTCCATGTTCTTGTCCTTTGATCCGTGCTTCAGAGCACTTTGACCAGGTACGAGACCTTGTTGATCATGCCGCGCACCGACGGCGTGTCTTCGAGGGTCGATTCGCTGTTCAGCTTGCGCAGGCCCAGGCCGCGCACGGTCGCGCGGTGCGACTCGCGGGTGCCGTTGATGCTGCGCACCAGCTTGATCTGGAGAGTTTGCTTTGGGGTGTTGCTGTCAGCCATGGTGTATTTTCTCCAGCTCAGCT
>JAYVTD010000453.1:0-2846 GCA_043774765.1 Rhizobacter sp.
GAGCCGGCCGTGGCCCAGGCGCCGAGCCGCTTCAGGCTCGCCCCCTTGAGGCTTCTGCGCCACAAAAGCTTGGCCATCAGAGCTGTCAGTACGCCCACGCCCAGTGCGGGCGCGAAGAAATTCAACAGGTGCCACAAGGCATCGATCGGGCCCACGCAGGAGATCCTTTGAAGAAGCTGGAAAGCGGTGGCCGAAACAACGCCTTGATAAGGATCAAGCGCACTGCGAGGCTTTTGACAACTCCGATACCCCTGCGGAGCCAGTGAATTTTATAATCTGGCAATGAGCGTCTTCGCCCTGGGCTTGAACCACACGACCGCACCGCTGGATTTGCGCGGCCGTTTTGCGTTCACGCCCGAGCAACTCGCGCCCACGCTGCAAGGCTTTTGCGAGCGTTTGCAGCGGGTCAGCGAGGTCGCGATCGTCTCCACCTGCAACCGCACCGAGCTCTACGTGGGCGCGGAGCCGTCGCTCGTGAGCCCGGCCGTCGACTGGCTCGCCGACCTGGGTGGCGTGAGCCCGCAGACGCTGCGCGACCACTCTTACGCGCTTGAAGGCGGCGCCGCGGCGCGCCACGCGTTCCGCGTCGCCAGCGGGCTGGATTCGATGGTGCTGGGCGAGCCGCAGATCCTTGGGCAGCTCAAGCAGGCGGTGCGTGAAGCTGAAACCGCCGGCACACTCGGCGGCAACCTGCACCAGATGTTCCAACGCTCTTTCGCGGTCGCGAAGGAAGTGCGCACCTCGACCGAGATCGGTGCACATTCGATCAGCATGGCGGCGGCCGCCGCGCGGCTGGCTTCGCAACTGTTCGAAGACCTGAGCGAAACCAAGGTTCTTTTGGTGGGCGCGGGCGAGATGATCGAGCTCGTCGCCACCCACTTTGCGGCGCGCACGCCGCGCGCGATGGCGGTGGCCAACCGCACGCTTGAGCGCGGCGAAAAGCTCGCTTCGCGCTTCGGCGCCGAAGCGATGCGCATGGCTGACTTGCCGGCACGGCTGGCCGAGTTCGACATCGTGATTTCGTGCACCGCAAGTTCGCTGCCCATCATCGGGCTGGGCGCGGTCGAGCGGGCGCTGAGGCTGCGCAGGAAGCGCCCGATGTTCATGGTCGACCTGGCAGTGCCGCGCGACATCGAGCCCGAAGTGGCCAGGCTGCGCGACGTCTACCTCTACACCGTCGACGATCTCTCTAGCCTGGTGCAATCGGCTGGCGAAAAACGCCAGGCCGCCGTCGAGCAGGCCGAAGCAATCATCGAAACTGGTGTGCAGAGCTTCGTGCATTGGCTCGACCAGCGCGGCTCGGTGCCACTGATCCAGGCTTTGCATTCGCAGGCCGACGACTGGCGCAGCACCGAGATCGCGCGCGCGCGCAAGATGCTCGCCAAGGGCGAAAACGTCGACGCGGTGCTTGAAGCGCTGTCGCGCGGCCTGATGCACAAGATGCTGCACGGTACGCTCTCCGAGCTGCACGCCGCCGACGCTGAGCACCGCGTCGAGCTGGCGCAGACGGTATCGCGCCTGTTCCTGCGCAAGAACCCGCGCCTTCCGACCGACGACCAGCGTTAGCGGCCGCGCAGCACTCCGCGTTTCGCGGAGCCGTTGCGCGCCGGCCCGGCGAGTCGTGCTCCGCCCATCCGATTCAGGGCACCCCGATGAAACCCTCTCTCCGTCAACAATTCGAGCGCCTGGCCCTGCGCCTGTCCGAGCTCGACGCCACGCTCGGCGACCCGGGCGTGGCCGGCGACATGAAACGGTACCGCGAGCTGACGCGCGAGCATGCCGAAGTGTCGGGTCTGGTCGAGCGTTTTCGGCGTTTCGAGCAGCGCGAGCGTGACCTGGCAAGCGCGCAAGAGATGCTGGCCGAGCCCGAATTCGCCGAGATGGCGCAGCAGGAAATCAACGAGGCTCGCGCCGACACCGAAAGACTGCACTTCGAGCTGCAAGCCGCCCTGCTGCCGCGCGACCCCGACGATGCGCGCAACGTCTTCCTCGAAATCCGCGCCGGCACCGGCGGCGACGAATCGGCGCTGTTTGCCGGCGACCTGGCACGCATGTACCTGCGCCACTGCGAGCGCCGCGGCTGGCGCAGCGAACTGATGAGCGAAAGTGTCAGCGACCTCGGGGGTTACAAGGAAGTGGTGTTCCGCATCGAAGGCGACGACGTGTACGCGCGGCTCAAGTTCGAGTCGGGCGGCCACCGCGTGCAGCGTGTGCCGGTGACGGAAACGCAGGGCCGCATCCACACCAGTGCCTGCACCGTGGCCGTGTTGCCCGAGGCCGACGCGACCGAAGAGGTCACATTGAACCCGGCCGAGCTGCGCATCGACACCTTCCGCGCCAGCGGCGCCGGAGGCCAGCACGTCAACAAGACCGACAGCGCGATCCGCATCACGCACCTGCCCACCGGCATCGTCGCCGAGTGCCAGGACGACCGCTCGCAGCACCGCAACAAGGCCAAGGCGATGGCGGTGCTCACGGCACGCCTGCGCGACAAGGACCGCAACGAGCGCGCCGCCAAGGAAGCGGCCACGCGCAGGGGCCTGATCGGCAGCGGCGACCGCAGCGACCGGATCCGCACCTACAACTTCCCGCAGGGGCGCTTCACCGACCACCGCATCAACCTGACGCTCTACAAGCTGCAGTTCATCCTCGATGGCGACCTCGACGACGTGACCGCTGCGCTACAGGCGGCGCAGGCGGCCGAGCAACTGGCGGCGCTGGAAAGCGGCGACGCATGACAGCGGGCCCGCCGATCAGCGTCACACAGGCTTTGCTCGAAGCGCGCGCGCTCGGTCTCGACCGGCTCGACACATTGATGCTGCTGGCCGACACGCTGGCCCGCTCGC
>JAYVTD010000454.1:0-3200 GCA_043774765.1 Rhizobacter sp.
GAGCGAGCGGCTGCCATACGTGCCCATGCCGAACGGCACGCGCCCGGTGTCGCCGTGCACGATCTCGACGTTCTCGACCGGGATGCCGAGCTTGGCCGCCACGACCTGCGCGAACGTGGTCTCGTGGCCCTGGCCGTGGCTGTGCGAGCCGGTGAACACCGTGACGGTGCCGGTCGGGTGCACGCGCACTTCGCCGGCTTCGAACAGGCCGGCACGCGCACCGAGCGCACCGGCGATGTTGCTCGGCGCCAAGCCGCAGGCTTCGATGTAGCAGCTGTAGCCCAGGCCACGCTTCTTGCCCTTGGCAGCAGACGCTGCCTTGCGCGCCGGGTAACCCGCCACGTCGGCCATCGCGATCGCCTTGGACAAATGCGCCTCGTAGTTGCCGGTGTCGTAGGTCAGACCCACAGGCGTGGCGTAGGGGAACTCGGTGATGAAGTTCTGGCGGCGAATCGCGGCCGGGTCCATCTTCATGTCTCGCGCCGCCTGCTCGACGATGCGCTCGACGACGTAGGTGGCTTCGGGCCGGCCCGCGCCGCGGTAGGCGTCGACCGGCGCGGTGTTGGTGAACACCGCCTTCACTTCGGCATAGATCGCCGGGGTCTTGTACTGGCCGGCCAGCAGCGTGGCGTACAGGATGGTCGGAATGCTCGACGCAAACGTGGACAGGTAGGCGCCCATATTCGCGATGGTCTTCACGCGCAGCGCGAGGAAGATGCCCTTCGCGTCCATCGCCAGCTCGACCTTGGTGACGTGGTCGCGGCCGTGCGCGTCGGTCAGGAAGGCTTCGCTGCGGTCGGCGGTCCACTTGATCGGCCGGCCGACGTGTTTGCTGGCCCAGACCAGCGCGGTCTCTTCGGCGTACAAGAAGATCTTCGAGCCGAAACCGCCACCCACGTCGGGTGCAATCACGCGCACTTTCGACTCGGGCAGGCCGAGCACGAAAGCGCACATCAACAAACGCTCGACGTGCGGGTTCTGGTTCGCCACGTAGAGCGTGTAGCTCTGGTCGTGTTTGGTGTATGCCGCATTCGCAGCTCGCGGCTCCATCGCGTTCGGGATCAGCCGGTTGTTGACGATGTCGAGCGTGCTCACATGAGCCGCCGTCTTGAACGCGGCGTCGACCGCGTCCTTGCTGCCGTGGCCCCAGTCGTAGCAGACGTTATTGGTCACGTCGTCGTGCACCGAGCCGGCATGGCCTTCGGCCTTCGTGATGTCGATCACCGCCGGCAGCTCTTCGTAGTCGACCTCGATCAGCTCGCAGGCGTCTTTGGCCTGCGTCAGCGTTTCGGCGACGACGAGTGCCACCTGGTCGCCCACGTGGCGCACCTTGCCTTGGGCCAGCACCGGGTGCGCCGGCTCCTTCATCGGCGTGCCGTCCTTGCTGTGGATCAGCCAGCCGCAGGGCAGACCACCGACCTTGGCTTCGGCGAGGTCGGCGCCGGTGAAGATCTGCACCACTCCAGGGGCTTTTTTGGCGGCGTCGAGCTTGATGGACTTGATGCGCGCATGCGCGTGCGGCGAGCGCAGGAACGCGGCATAGGTCTGGTGCGGCATCACCACGTCGTCGGTGTACTGGCCGGCGCCGGTGAGGAAACGCTCGTCTTCACGGCGGCGCAGCGGCTGGCCGATCGGGCTCAGCGGGGGAACGGACATGTCGGTCATGGTGGTTTCCTTAAGCCGAAAGAGATGACGAAACAGCGGCGCCGGACTGGCAGAACTGGATCGACTTGACGATGTTCTGGTAGCCGGTACAGCGGCAGATGTTGCCGTCGAGCGCTTCGCGGATCTCCGCTTCGTTCGCTTTCGGGTTGTCGGCGAGCAACTGCACGCTCGACATCACCATGCCAGGGGTGCAGAAGCCGCATTGCAGGCCGTGGCACTCGCGGAAAGCGGCCTGCATCGGGTGCATTGTTCCGTTTTGGCTCAGGCCTTCGATCGTGGTGATCTGCGCGCCCTGCGCCTGCAGCGCCAGCATCGAGCACGACTTGACGGCGCGGCCGTTCATGTGAACGGTGCAGGCGCCGCATTGCGCGGTGTCGCAGCCGACGTGGGTGCCGGTGAGTTGCAGATTTTCGCGGATGAGCTGCACGAGCAGGGTGCGCTGGTCGACGCTCACGTTGACGGCTTTGCCGTTGACGGTCAGTGAAATGGGTACGCTCACGGGTGTCTCCTGTGAAGGGCTGGAAATGTCGGGCGCTGGACCCGACGATGAAGCGATTGTTCGAGCACACCTGCCTCTAGCAAAGGACGGGGTTTCCCTAGTCGGAAACCCCTTCTGCGCACACGGCGAGCCGCGCTGTCACACGCTCAGGGTTTGGCGTTCGGAAAGAACAGTTGTTCGCCGCCGATCTTGTAGGCGGCGATCGTGGCCTGTCCCGGCGCTGAGACCACCCAGTCGGCAAAGGACTGCGCCAGCGCGGTCTTGGTGTGCGGGTGTTTGGCCGGGTTCACGACGATCACGCCGTACTGGTTGAAAAGGCGTGTGTCGCCTTCGACCAGCACTGCCAGCTTGGCGCGGTTCTTGAAGCTGAGCCAGGTGCCACGGTCGGCCAGCACGTAGGCGTCGCTGCTTGAGGCGATGTTCAGCGCCGGGCCCATGCCGCAGCCGCATTCCTTGTAGCCAGCGACCTTGCCGACGGGGGTGTCGATGCCGGCCGCTTTCCAGTAGCGCAGTTCGGCGGCGTGCGTGCCGCTCTTGTCGCCACGCGAGATGAAACCGGCGCTCGTTGCCCCAAGCTTGCCGAGCGCGGCGACGATGTCCTTGCCTTTCACGCCGGCCGGGTCGCGCGCCGGGCCGATCAGCACAAAATCGTTGACCATCACGTCGCTGCGCTTCAGGCCGAAGCCTTCGGCCACGAACTTGTCTTCGGCCACCCGGTCGTGCACGAACAGCAGGTCGGCGTCACCGCGCCGGCCCATGTCGAGCGCCTGGCCGGTGCCCACCGCGACCACGCGCACGTCGATGCCGGTGGCCGCCTTGAAGGCCGGCAGCAGGTGCAGGAACAGGCCCGACTGCTCGGTGCTGGTGGTCGAGGCCATCACGATGAAACGCTCTTGAGCGCCCACCGGCGCGGTCATCGAGACAAGGCCTGCCAGCCCCAGGCAAAGCAGCGCGCGGCGCAAGATCGGTAGAGTTTTCAATCCAAGGTCCAAGTGAGTTCTCCTTTGAGAAACAGGTCTGCGCGCGCGTCGCTGCT
>JAYVTD010000455.1:0-3151 GCA_043774765.1 Rhizobacter sp.
CAAACATTTCGGGCGCGACGGCCGCGAAGAAGCCGATGCGCTGCTGCAGCGCAGCTCGGGTGACAAGGACAACCCGCGCATCCTCGGCGCGTTCAACGAGAAGACGCCCGACTGGCTGGCGTTTTTCATGTTCACCTACTTCACCGACCGCGACGGCAAGTTCCAGCTCGCGGCACTGGCCGAAAGCGCGTTCGACCCGCTGGCCCGCACGACCAAGTTCATGCTGACCGAAGAAGCGCACCACATGTTCGTCGGCGAGAGCGGCGTGTCGCGCGTGCTGCAGCGCACCGCGCAGGTCATGAACGAACTGAAGACCGACGACGCGCAGCTGGTGCGCGCGGCCGGTGCCATCGACCTGGGCACGGTGCAGCGTTACCTTAACTTCCACTACAGCGTGACGATCGACCTGTTCGGCGCCGACCAGTCGAGCAACGCCGCGATCTTCTACAGCTCGGGCCTGAAAGGCCGCTACGAAGAAGGCAAGCGCGGCGACGACCACATCCTGAAAGGCCAGACCTACAAGGTGCTCGAAGTCCAGAACGGCCAGTTGGTCGAGAAGGACGTGCCGATGTTGAACGCGCTGAACGAAGTGCTGCGCGACGACTTCATCAAGGACTCGGTGGCCGGCGTGGGCCGCTGGAACAAGGTGCTTGAAAAGGCCGGCATCCCGACCCGCCTGGTCGTGCCGCACAAGGCCTTCAACCGCCAGATCGGCGCGCTCGCTGGTGTGAAGCTGTCGCCCGAAGGCCGCGTGGTGAGCGAAGCCGAATGGAGCGCGAAGAAGAACGACTGGCTGCCGACGCCCGACGACTTCGCGTTCGTCGCGTCGCTGATGGGCCGCGTAGTCGAGCCGGGCCGGTTCGCGAACTGGATCGCACCGCCGGCGATGGGCATCAACAAACAACCGGTCGACTTCGAGTACGTGCGTTTCAACTGAAGCAGGCCGCCGGATCCACAACGACAAGGGGCCATTCGGCCCCTTGCGCACAATGAGCCTGTTGTGAAGCAGCGAGGAGACAAGCATGGACACGGCCACCGCCGAACCGGTCATCAAGCAGCACCTGATCGACCCGGAGATCTGCATCCGCTGCAACACCTGTGAAGCCACCTGCCCGGTGGGCGCGATCACGCACGACGACCGCAACTACGTGGTCGACCCCGACAAGTGCAACTTCTGCATGGCCTGCATCTCGCCATGCCCCACCGGCTCGATCGACAACTGGCGCACGATGCTGCGCGTGCGCGCGTATCCGCTCGCCGAGCAGCTGACGTGGGATGAGCTGCCACGCGAGTTCAGCACCGAGCAACTCGCAGCCGAAGGCGTCATGCTGCCCGACGACATGCAGAGTGCGCCCGCCAGGCCCGAAGCGCAAATCACGGCAACGGGCGAAGCGCCTTTCAGCGCGTCCACGTATGGCGCCACGCTGCCACCTTGGTCGGCGGCGCACGCCTACACCAACCTGCACGGCCCGAAGAGCCCGATCAATGCCACCGTTGTCGGCAACGTGCGGGTCACAGACGTCGGCCACGAGTACGACACCCACCACATCGTGCTCGACTTCGGCGCCATGCCGTTCCCCGTGCTCGAAGGCCAGTCGATCGGCATCCTGCCGCCCGGGCTCGATGCGCAGGGGCGCGCCCACCACGCGCGCCAGTATTCGATTGCCAGCCCGCGCAACGGCGAACGGCCGGGCTACAACAACGTTTCGCTGACGATCAAGCGTGTGCTCGAAGACCACCAGGGCCGGCCGGTGCGCGGTGTTGCGTCGAACCACCTGTGCAATCTGCAGGTGGGCGATTCGGTGCAGGTGATCGGCCCGTTCGGCGCCAGCTTCCTGATGCCCAACCACCCACGCTCTAACATCGTGATGATCTGCACCGGCACCGGCAGCGCACCGATGCGGGCGATGACCGAATGGCGGCGCCGGCTGCGGGCCTCGGGCAAGTTCGAGGGTGGCAAGTTGATGCTGTTCTTCGGCGCGCGCACGAAAGAAGAGCTGCCGTACTTCGGACCGCTGCAGAATCTGCCGAAGGACTTCATCGACATCAACTTCGCGTTCTCGCGCACCCCCGGGCAGCCCAAGCGTTATGTGCAGGACGCGATGCGCGAACGCGCGGCCGATCTGGTGCCTTTGCTCTCCGACCCGAACACGTGTTTCTACGTCTGCGGCCTGAAGAGCATGGAAGAAGGCGTGGTGCTGGCCTTGCGCGACGTGGCGCAGCAGGCCGGCCTGCAGTGGGACACAATCGGGGCCACGCTCAGGCAGGAAGGCCGGCTGCATCTGGAAACCTACTGAGCCGGGGCCAGCGCCATGAACAAAGCCTTCACACGCGAGAGCGATGCCGATGCCGACGACGATGAAGACCTCGCGTTGCCGGCCCTGCCCACGGGCACCAAGAACTACCTCACACCAGCCGGTTACGCGCGGTTGCGCGCCGAATTGCTGAGCCTGCTCGACGAAGAGCGCCCGAAGATCGTCGAGATCGTGTCGTGGGCCGCGAAGAACGGCGACCGTTCAGAGAACGGCGACTACCTCTACGGCAAGAAGCGCCTGCGCGAGATCGACCGCCGCATCCGCTTCCTCACCAAACGCCTGGACATCGCCGAGGTGGCCGACCCGTCGGTGCACTTTGGTCACGACCAGGTGTTTTTCGGCGCGATCGTGACGTATGTGAATCAGCGTGGCGAAGAACGCACCGTCACGATCAAGGGCATCGACGAGACCGACAACCTGGCCGGCGAGATCAGCTGGGTGTCACCGATCGCGCGGGCCTTGCTCAAGAACCGGGTCGGCGACGAACTGCAGTTGATGACCCCCGGCGGGGTCGAGCAGATCGAGGTCGTGGCGGTGCGTTACCCCGCGCCGGGCCCTAAGGTTTGACGCGCGCCACCCGCAGCACGGCCGCGGATCGTTTGAGGGTGCGCATCACGTCGGCCAGGTGCAGCCGGTCGCGCACGCTGAGCAACAGTTGCAGCTCGGTGATGTCGGCGGCCGGGTCGTTTCCCATGTCGATGTGGGTGATGTCGGCCTCGGCCTCGCTCACCGCTTGAGCCACCTGGGCGAGCACGCCCTTGCCGTTGCGCACCAGCAGCGACACGGCGGTCTCGAATGCGCGCGTCGGTTGCTCGGCCCAGTCCACGCCCATCCAG
>JAYVTD010000456.1:0-4641 GCA_043774765.1 Rhizobacter sp.
CAACGACATCGTCATCGACAACCTCGCCGTCAGCGGCGAGCACGCGGTGCTGCAGATGGTCGCCGCCGATGTCTTCATCGAAGACCTGAACAGCACCAACGGCACCTACATCAACGGCAAGGCCGTCAAGAAGCAGTTGCTCACGCACAACGACACGGTCGAGATCGGCAAGTACAAGATCAAGTTCCTGGTCGAAGACGGCACCGATTACGAAAAGACCATGATCATGAAGCCGGGCGCGATGCCGCCGCCGGCTTCGGCTTCCGGCTCGGGCTACGCGCGCACCACCGGGTTGAGTTCGTCGGGGTTCGGCGCACTCGGTTCGTCCAACACGCCGGCCTCGATCAAGGTGCTCAATGGCGCCGCCGCCGGCCGTGAAGTCGTGTTGACCAAGGTCGTCACCACCGTCGGCAAGCCCGGGGTCCAGGTCGCGTCGATCACCAAGCGGCCGGGCGGCTACGTGCTCGCCCACGTCGAAGGCGCGCTGCAACCCACCGTCAACGGCAGCGCCTTCGCGGGTGAGACCGTGCACCTGAAAAACGGCGATGTGATCGAACTCGCCGGCACGCAGATGCAGTTCGTCCAGGCCTGATCGCGCCTCAAAGCACCCACCTCGCCGCCCTTCCGAGCGGCTGAAATCCGCGATCTGCATGACCTCGCGCTCCTTGCTCTGGAGGGTGCTGCGGGTCGCCTTGCTGGTCGGTGCACTGGTGATCGCCATTGCCCATGCGGCGGGGTACTTGCCGTTGCGCTTCGTCACCCAGCTCGATCTGGCGATTGCCGACGCGCGCCTGCGGGCGCTGATGCCTCGCACGCTCGATGCGCGCATCGTGATCGTCGACGTCGACGAAAAGAGCCTGGCCGAAGTCGGACGCTGGCCGTGGGGACGTGACCAGATGGCCGCACTCACCGACGAGTTGTTCACGCGCCAGCAAGCGGCCGTGGTCGGCTTCGACATGCTGTTCGCCGAGCCCGACAACGGCGCCGCCCTGCCGGTGCTCGAACGCCTGGCGGCCGACGTGCCCGAGCTTGCCACGCGCCTGCCCGGCTGGCGCGCCGAGCTCGACCACGACCGTCGTTTCGCCCGCGCCTTGAGCGGGCGCGAGGCGGTGCTTGGGTTTTACCTGACGAGCGACCGCGGCGGGCGCCAGACCGGCACCCTGCCGGCGCCCGCGTTCGATGCCGTGTTGCTGCAAGGGCGCCGCGCCGCCTTCACCCACTGGGACGGCTACGCCGCCAACATCGACGCGCTCGCCCGCGCCGCGCCGGCCGCCGGGTACTTTAATTTCGCGCCCGACGCCGACGGCCTGGTGCGCAGCCTGCCACTGCTAGCCCGGCTGGGTAACGAACACCACGAAGCCCTGGCGCTCGCGATGTTCAGGCGTTTCACCGGGGCGCCCCGTGTGCTGCCGGGTTTCGCGACCTCGGGTGACAACACGCTCATCAGCGTGGTGCTGGAGCAAGGCGGTCGGCGCCACGCCATCCCGGTGGACGAGCATGGCCGTGTTCGGGTTCCGTTTCGCGGCGCCGGCGGGCCGGGCGGTGGCTCGTTCGAGTACGTCTCGGCCAGCGATGTGCTCAAGGGCCGCACGCCCACGGCGCACCTGGCCCGCAAACTCGTGCTGGTCGGCTCCACCGCACCCGGCGTCTACGACCAGCGCTCGACCCCCGTGTCGGCCGTCTATCCCGGCGTCGAGGTGCATGCCAACCTGCTCTCGGGCCTGCTCGACGCCCGCGTGCCGGTGCAACCCGACTGGGCTGCGGGATATGAAATCCTGCTTTTGCTGGTGATCGCGGCCGCGCTCACCTGGGGTCTGCCGCGACTGCGCGCCGCACGGGCGGCGCAACTCACCGCGCTGCTGATTGCGGCGCTGGTGACGCTGAACCTTTGGGCTTACGGCGCCCGCGGGCTGGTGTTGCCTCTGGCCGCGCCGCTGTTGCTGGTCTTGCTGATCTACCTGGGTACCACCGTCTGGGGCTACATCGTCGAAGGCCGCAGCCGACGTTCGCTGGCGCGTTTGTTCGGCACCTATGTCCCACCCGAACTCGTCGAAGAAATGGCGCGCGACCCGGCGCGTTACGACATGCGCGCCGAGAACCGCGAGCTCACCGTGATGTTCTGCGACATGCGCAACTTCACGCAGGTCTCGGAGCGGCTCTCACCCGAAGACGTGCGCGGTCTCGTCAACCGCTTTTTCTCCAGCATGACGGCCGCCATCCGGGCCCACCGCGGCACGCTCGACAAGTACATCGGCGACGCGATCATGGCGTTCTGGGGCGCTCCGCTGGCCGACGCCGACCATGCACTGCACGCCGTTCAGGCCGCCCTCGCGATGGCGCAGCGCCTGAACGCGCTCAACGATGATCTGCGCGAACGCGCCCTGCCGCAGATCGGCGTGGGCATCGGCCTGAACACCGGCCTCGTCTGCGTGGGCGACATGGGCTCCGACATGCGCCGCAGTTACACCGTGATGGGCGACGCAGTGAACCTGGCGTCGCGCATCGAGGCGCTCACGCGGCACTACGGTGTCGACGTACTCGCCGGCGAAGCCACGGTTCGGGCCACTCAAAGGGCCAGCGCCTGCGGCTTCCGCTGGGTCGAAGTCGATCGCGTTCGCGTCAAGGGCAAACAGCAGCCCGTGACGCTTTTCACACCGCTTGGTGAAGCCTCATTGCGGCCCCTCAAGTTTGACGAGGAAATGCGACTTTGGGGCCTTGTGCTCACCCACTACCGCCTTCAACATTGGGATGAAGCCCAAGCCCGATTGACCACGCTCAAAACCCGGTTCGACCGCTCGCCCCTGCTCGGCCTGTACCAACAGTTCGACGGGCGCATTCATCACCACCGCCGCGCGCCGCCACCCGCCGATTGGGACGGGGCCCATACCTTCGACAGCAAATGATTCTCCAAGTGCTCGGGTGCTCCGGGTCGATCGCCGCGGGCTGCAAGACCACGGCTTTTCTGCTCGACGACGACGTGCTCATCGACGCCGGCACCGGCGTGGGTGACATGGCGCTGGAAGCGCTGGCGCGCATCGACCACGTGCTCATCACCCATTCGCACCTCGACCACATCCTCTCGATCGCGCTGCTGGCCGACGCCGTGATGCGCTTGCGCACCGCTGCCCACAGCGCGCCGATCCAGGTGCATGCGCTGCCCGAGACGCTGGCGGCGCTGCGCACCCACATCTTCAACGGCGTGATCTGGCCCGACTTCACCCGGTTGCCGAGCGCCGAACTCCCAGTGCTCGAACTCGTGCCCTTCGCGATCGGCGACCTGCTCACGCTCAATGGCAAGCAGATCGAGGTGCTGACCGCCTCGCACACCGTGCCGGCGGTGGGCTTCGCGGTCAATGGTGGAGAAGCCGGCCACTGGGTCTTCACCGGCGACACCGGCCCCAACCCCGCGCTGTGGCAGCGCCTGCGTGGTTTGAAAGTCGCACACCTCGTGATCGAAACCGCGTTCAGCGACGAAGAACGCCAGCTCGCCCGCATCAGCCGCCACTTGTGCCCGACCGCGCTCGGGCACGAACTGGCCCAGCTCGAAGGCAGCGTCGACGTGCACATCACCCACATCAAGCCCGGCGAGATGGAGGCGGTGATGAGCGAGATTGGCCGCCTGGGTACGCCGCACCGCATTCATGCGCTGGCGGCGGGCGATGTGATGCGGCTGGAGTGAGTGGTTTCGCCAAAGCTGATATCCTTACCAGTACGTAAGGAGCAGTCATGCACACCACCCTCACCTCCAAAGGCCAGATGACCCTGCCCTCGGTCATACGCACCCAGCTCGGGCTGGAAGCTGGCGACCAACTCAGCGTGACCGTTCTCGACGCTGAAACCATTGTGCTCAAGCGACGAGCCAACCGGCCCATCAGCGCTTTACGCGGCCTCTTGCCGAAGCCGGCAAAAGCCTTGACCGTGCAGGAAATGGAAGCCGGTGTCTCGGCCTACCTGACCCGTAAGCAGGCCGTCAAGGCCGGCAAGTGAAGGTCGCGCTCGACACCAACCTTCTGGTCCGCCTGCTGACGAATGACAATGCTGCGCAAGCGGCGCTTGTCGAATCCTGGTTGGCCAGAAACGCCACGCCCCAGTCACCGGCTTATATCGACCACGTGGTGCTGTGTGAGCTGGGCTGGGTACTGGAACGCAGTTACTCGTACTCCCGAACCCATGTTCACGAAGCGCTCGCCGCGCTGCTGGAGCACGATGTCTTGAGCATCGAGTCGCCGGCTCTGGTGCGTCAGGCATTGCAGTGGTTCGCCGCCGGCCCGGCGGATTTTTCCGACTGCCTGCTCGCCGCCCGCGCGCGCAGTGCAGGCTGTGAAACCGTGCTGACGCTGGATCGCAAGGCGGCGAGGGCCACGACACACCGTTTGCTGAAGTAGCAGAAGGCGGCTGCACGCCGTTCAAGCGAGCAGATGCAGCCCACGCGGGCCACCGCGGGTCTGACCATCGTGTCGATGGCCTCCGGGCAGGACGCAGCAACCGCCTTCACCGCAGCCCATTGGCTATTCAGGCCAACGCACTCAACCAAGAGCCGCCTCTCCAAGCACTGGGGCGCGACAATCATCTTGGCCGGTGGAACGACAAACATGATGGCCGGTGGTGAGGAGTCGAAGGCGGCGTAGCCGCCGTAGACGA
>JAYVTD010000457.1:0-9624 GCA_043774765.1 Rhizobacter sp.
TAAAGGATCGCTGCCCTGCGCGCCCCGGCGATTCAATCCTCGAAGTCGAAGCGCTCGGGGATGAGCCTGGCGTGGCCCACGCCGGACACAACGCCAAAGCGCAGCACCATCTCTTGGTTCACGCAGAGGACTGGCACCAAGAGGAGAAGCACCCACAGCAGGCTGGTGCCATAGTTTTGCCCGGCCTCGGTGTAGGTGTAGGTGCCGAAGGCGCCGGCGTCGTTGTCCCCGACCATGACGATGAGTCCTGGCCCCAGGATGGCAAGCAATGTCTTGACTCTCCCCGACCATCCGACGCTCGGGGCGTCGTCGCCTAGCCCAAGTTTGTCAACTTTTCGCCCATTTCCCGAGTTCATCGGCCGCTGAGCCGCATGGATGCTGGATTTCGGTTCAAAAGTGAAATGTAGTGCCATAATATTATGTAACCGATGATCTTCTGGGCGCGTTCTGGTGCAGCATCAGGCGATGTTCAGGCGGCGTTTCATGCCGCCGCTGAAGGTGGCGGGTTTGTCGCGCGCACGGTCGGCCAGGCCGACCATGTCGAGCACTTCCAGCGCCCGCCTCTTCAGCGTGGCTTTGGGCAGGTCGTAGAGCGCGCCGAAGAGTTCGATGTTGGCCAGCGCCGGCAGGTCTTCGAACAGCGCCAGGTCCTGCGGCACCAGGCCGATGCGGCGCTTGTAGCCGAACTCGTCGGTGGCGAGCGTGCTGCCGCACACGGTCACCGAGCCCGCGTCGGCATGCGTCAGGCCGGCGATCAAACCGACGGTGGTGGACTTGCCGGCGCCGTTCGGGCCAAGCAGGCCCAGCACCTCGCCGGCGCGCACCGAGAGCGACACGTCGGCCACCGCGGCGCGGTCGCCATAAGCCTTGCGCAAACCTTGAGCTTCGAGCATCACACCCTCCCCTGGAATTCCGAATGGCGCGATCGTAGGGGCACGCTGCTGCGCGCAGCGCTTGTTGCGACGAACTGCGAGCCGACCGGCGCGAACCGCAATCAGGCGGCGCCAGCGGGCGGCCGCAGCGCGGCGCGCCGCTGCTGCAGAAAGCGCCGCACGGCCGGGTCGGCTTCGAGGCCGATGGCCCGCACATAGGCCGCGTCAGCGGGTTCGGTGGCGCCAGTGCGTGCGAGCAGCACGGCGCGCGCGGCCCAGTACGGTTGGTAGTTGGCCAGGCGCGCATCGCCAGCGATCGTGTCGAGCGCCGCCAGCCCCACGGCGGCACCTTGCGTTTCAGCCAGCGCTACCGCACGATTGATCGCGACCACCGGCGAACCGGTGAGCAACGCGAGCGCGTCGTAGAGCTGAACGATCGCGGCCCAGTCGGCGCGGCCGGTGCGGCGCCGGATCACGTGGGCCGACTGCACCGCCGCTTCGAGCTGGTAGCGCCCGATGGTGGCCATCTTGCTGGCGCGCAGCAGCAGCGCTTCGGCGGCGTCGATCAGGAGCGTGTCCCACAAGGCCGGGTCTTGTTCGGCCAACGGCACGTAGCCGCCTTCGGCATCGCGGCGGGCGGCGCGGCGCGCCTGGGCGTGCAGCATCAACGCCAGCAGGCCGAGCGCTTCGGGTTCGTCGGGCATCAGCGTGGCCACCAGCTCGCCGAGCCAGATGCCTTCGTCGGCCAGGTTGCGGCGCCGCGTTTCGGTGCCGGCCGGGTCGGACCAGCCTTCGGTGAAAGTGGCGTAGATGGCTTCGAGCACGGCGTCGAGCCGGCCCGGCAGGTCGTCGTGTTCTGGCAGGCGAAAAGGGATGCCGGCGCGCTTGATCTTGGCCTTCGCGCGCACCAGGCGCTGGCCCATCGTGGCCGGCGCGACCAGGAAGGCCGAGGCGATCGTCGCCGCATCGAAGCCGAGGACGGTCTGCAGCATCAGCGGCGCACGCACGTTGGCTTCGATGGCCGGGTGCGCGCAGGCGAACATCAGCAGCAGCCGGTCGTCGGGGATCGCGCGCTGCGAATCCGGGTCGCTCGCCAGGTCGGTGATCAGCAGCAGGTCGGGCACTGCCTCGTCGCGGGTTTTGCGGCGCCGCGCGGCGTCGATCAGCGAGCGCCGCGCCGCGGTCATCAACCAGGCTTCCGCGCTCTTCGGCACCCCATGCACAGGCCAGTCGCGAAGCGCGGACTCGAATGCGGCCGAGAGCGCATCTTCGGCGGCTGCCACGTCGCGCGTGCGCGCCGCCAGGTACGCGACGAGCTTGCCGTAGCTGCGCCGCGCGGCCGAGACGACCGCCTCATGGCCGCCGGGCGAGGAGGCCGGTGTGGCCGGATCGTCGATCACATCTCCCAGATCGGCCGCACTTCGATCGTGCCGTAAGCCGACGTCGGGCAACGCGCGGCCCACGACAGCGCGGCGTCAAGGTCGGGCGCGTCGATCACGTAGTAGCCGCCGAGCTGCTCGCGGGTGTCGGCGTAGGGCCCGTTGAGCACCTCGGTCTTGCCGCCGCGCACCTTCACCGAGGTGGCGTCGGTGCTCGGCCGTAGCCGCTCGCCGCCCTGCATCGCGCCGGCCTTGACCAGCGCTTCGCTGTAGGCGCCGTAGGCCTGCATCAGCTGGCCGGTGTCTTCTGGCGACATCGCGTGTTCCTGGGATTCGCTGGCATAGATCATCAACAGGTATTTCATCGCTCGTTCCTCTGAAGGGTGATGCAACGACATGCTGCATCTGTGCATTGACGTGCATGCCGGCCCGGTTTCGACCGGTCACGCAAAACAATTATTCCGCAGGCGGCGCCAGCGGCTCGTGGTTTCCGTGAGCGACTGCACGCACTCAGGGATACACGGCGAGCCCTGGCCCCGGCGCTGCATTCCAATTCGGCACTGAGGAGTTTTGCCGATGGACCACAACGATTTCCGCCGTCTGGTGGCGGACTACGAACACACGAGCCGGCACGACCCGCGCCGCTTCGCGCTCGTCACCGCGGGCTTTGCAGCGTTCGGTTATGCCGCGATTCTGGGCACCCTCGTGCTGTGCGCGATCGCGCTCAAGTGGGGCGGCGCCCGGTTGATCGACGGCCACTTCAGCTTCGGGTTGGTGCTCCTGCTGGTCGGAAGCGTGTCGCTGCTGTGGTCGCTGTCGCGTGCGCTGTGGTCGCGCCAGAGTGCGCCCGAGGGCATCGTCGTCACGCACAAGGAAGCGCCGCGCCTGTTCGAGCTGATCGAGAACGTGCGGCGCAAGTGTGGCGCGCCCAAACCCGACGTGGTGCTGCTCGACGGCGAGCTGAACGCGGCGATCGTGCAGCAGCCGCGCCTCGGGCTGCTGGGCTGGCATCGCAACCACCTGATCCTGGGCCTGCCGACGCTGATGGCGCTCGATGTGAAACAGCTCGCGGCGGTGATCGCGCACGAGTTCGGCCACCTTCAGGGTGCGCACGGCAAGCTCGGTGCCTGGGTCTACCGCACGCGCCGCAGCTGGTGGCTGCTGGCCGAATCGCGCGAGCGCGCCCGCCTGGGTGCGTGGTGGGCCGATGCGGCGCTGGCGCTGTTCTTCCGCCACTTCTTCCCGCGCTTCAATGCCCGCGCATTCGTGCTCTCGCGCCAGCAGGAGTACGAAGCCGACCGCGTCGCACACGGCGTTGCCGGCCCCGAAGCGAGCGCGCAGAGCCTGATCAGCATGAGCGTGCAGGCGCGTTTCCTGAGCGAGCGTTTCTGGCCCGATGTGTACGCCGCAGCGGCCAAGTCGGCCACGCCGCAGATCGAGCCGTACCGGCTGATGCACAGGCGGCTGCGCGGTGCACTGAAACACGACGAAGCACCGGCGTGGTTGCGCGACGCGCTCAAGAACCTGCCCGACGTGTCGGACACCCACCCCTCGCTGCGCGAACGCCTGGCCTTCGCGAACCAGAAGGCGCACATTCCTGCGGCGCCCTCGGTCTCTGCCGCCGAAGCCCTGCTGCGCGACGCATACCCGTCGTGGCTGCGGCGCCTCGACGAACAATGGAAGGCCGATGTCGCCGAACGCTGGGGCCAGGCACACCGGCACTTGCAAGGGCAACGGCAGTTGACCGCCGAACTCGAAGCCGAGCGCACCGAACACAAGCTCGCGCCCGACGACCATTTGCTGTGGGCCCGCACGGCGCGCCAGCTCGACGGGCCGCGGGCCGAAGCAGCGGTGCTGCGCCGGATGCTGGAAGACCACCCGGGCCACACGCAGGCGCGCTTCGAACTCGCGATCACGCTGATCGACGGGACCGACCCGGCAACCCACACCGAAGGCGCGGGCCTGCTGCGCGAACTCGCCGAAGCGCCGCAGCACGCCTTTGCCGCCACCGCGGCGAGCCGCTACGAAAGCTGGCTCGAAACGAGCGAGAAGTTCAACGAGCTCAAGCCCTGGCGCGAGCGGCTGCGCACGCTCGAGCAGCAGGCCCAGGCGGCCTGGGAAGCGCTGCAAGACTTCGACGAGCGCCAGTACTTCGAGGCGCCGGGCTTCAGCAAGCGGGTGCTCAAACCCGTGATCGACATGCTGCGCAGCGAACGCGCCGTGGGCCGCGCGTTCCTGGTTCAGAAGGCAGCGAGTGCGGCACCCGGATGGCGCTTCTGCATCCTGGTCGTCGAGCGCGCGCCCGGCAAGCTCGGGCAGCCCGACGCGGCCGACTGGTGGGAGCATCTGCGCGACCGGGTCCAGCTGCCCTGCGCTTTCATGGTCGTCGACCTGGCGCACCCGTTCTGGAAGGACGCTGCGCGCGCGCCGCTGGTCAAGCAGATCACCGAGACGAAAGGCGCCTGCATCTACACCGGCCGCAGGCTCTGACGGCCGAAGGCCATCGAAAAAGCGGGACCACCGGCACGGGCTTGCGTGGGATTGACCCCGAGCGGCAATGCGACGCAGTATGCGTCGCGCCTCACGCGTCGGCGCGTCGCCGCCATGGACTACTCGACCGGCAAGCTCAGCTTCATCTTCATCGCCGCGGTGGTGCTGATGGACCAGCGCAGTTTCCAGGCTCACAACGCCGGCTGCCGGCACGCGCTGAAGGTGCTGGCGCGGACGCCCCGGCTCGCGCGTGTGGTCGTGCTTCAGAGCCTGTTCGTAGCCCGCCCGGCCCATGAACTAGGGCTTTCGCCAGCCGCGGCGCGCGCCCATGATGCGCGGCCCTGACCAGGAGCCTCGGATGAACTGCACTACCTTTGCGACCCCGAACGATCGGAGCACGCTTCGATGAACACACCGGCCGCACCCGCTGCATCGGCTGCGCCGGTCTCGTTGTTCTACAGCTATGCGCACGAAGACGAAGGCCTGCGCGATGAACTGCAGGGCCACCTGAAGATCCTCGAGCGACGCGGCCTGCTCGCACCCTGGCACGACCGGCGCATCGAAGCCGGGCAAGACTGGGGCGGCGAGATCGACGCGCATCTGCGCAGCGCCGAACTGGTGCTGCTGCTCGTCAGCAAGGATTTCATCGAGTCCGACTACATCATGGGCATCGAGCTGCGGGCCGCGATGCGGCGCCACGCCGATCAGCACGCGGTGGTCGTGCCGATCATCGTGCGCTCGGTTGACCTCGACCCCGACGATGCCGATGACTTGCCGTTCCTGAAGCTGCAGGGCTTGCCGACCGGCCTGCGGCCCGTCACGTCATGGCCGAACCGCGACGAAGCCTGGACCGATGTGGCGAAGGGGCTGCGCGTGGCAGTGAAAGGCATTCGCGAGCGCCGGCCGCCGCCGGAACCGCTCGTGGCCTCGAGCCGGTTTGAAGCGGGCGACGACTTGAGGCATCGGCCCGCCACGGAGCCGAGGTGGTACGACGAACTGTCCCGGGACGACTCGGTGCTCGACCGCCTCGTCGCCAGCGTCACTTCGCAGATCGACCAGGCCCAGCGCGAGCGCCAGCAGCCGCCGCTGGACCCGCTCGGCCTCGCCGTCGTACAGGCCGGCACCCGCGCCCTGATCGACCTGCCCGACCAGAAGCGTGTGCTGTGGGTCGACGACCGGCCCGAGCACAACCGCCACGAGGCAGCGGCACTCGCCAAGCTGCAGATCGAGGTCGTGACCGCGCGCAGCACCGACGAAGCAATGCGCTGCATCGAGGCCGACAGCGAAGGCTTCGACCTGATCATCTCCGACTGGGAGCGCGAGGGCGAGCCAGCGCAGGCCGGCTTGCGCCTGCTCGAGCATTTGCGCAAACTCGGCGGGTCGGTGCCGCTCGTCTACTACCACGCGGCCTTCGGCGCGCAGCGCAGCGAGCGCACGGCACAGGCGCTGATGGCCGGCGCTTTCGGTGAAGCGGTAGAGCCGGCAGACCTGATGGCACAGGTGCAGAAGGCCCTCAGCGGCTGACCTCAGCGAAAAGTACGCGGTCCACAGGAGCACGGCATGGCAAGCACCCCACAAGACATCGTCTTCATCATCCCCGGCCAGGCACAACCGGCCGGCGCGGCCACCCGCGGCAGCAGCAAGGCCTCGGTGCTGGTCGGCACGCAGCGGGGGGGTGGTGATGCGGTGCGTGTCACGGCCCGCCCGGGCGACGACGTGGTCGTGCTCACGATCGCCAACGGCCCCACGCTCTACCTGCACCCCGAAGACGCGCGCGACCTGATGCGCGCGCAGAGCGCCGGGGCCACGCGCGGTTCGGTCAACGCATCGAGCGACAACGAAGTGGTGGTCTCGCCGCAACTCGGCTGGCCGGGGCTGGAAGCCGGCGCCACGCGCAGTGCCACGCGCGGCTGGATGGGGCAGGCGGTGCTGAGCGCGTTCGAGGTCATCACCGGCCTGTCCAAGGACCCGGCCGCCAAGCTCGCGGCCGCGGCGGTCACGAAGAAGGTCGACGGTGCGGTTGATGCCGGTGTCTACGAACTGTCGCCCGACGCCCTGCAGGCGCTCAAGGGCAGCGGCCGCAAGCGCGACGCCGTGCCCGCCGCGGCCGATGGCGGCGCGCTGCTGGTGTTGATCCACGGCACCTTCGTCGACACGGCGCAGACCTTCGCCAAACTCTGGGCCCTGCACCCGCAGACCGTGCGCGAACTGTTCGCGCACTACGCCGACCGTGTCTACGCGCTCGACCACCCGACCATGGGCGCGAGCCCGATCACCAACGCGCTGACGCTCGTGCGGGCAATGCCGGCGGGCGCGCGGCTGCACCTCGTTACGCACTCGCGCGGCGGTCTGGTGGCCGAAGTTCTGGCGCGCGCGTGTGGTGGCAAACCGCCGACGGCCGAAGAGATCGCGCTGTTCGACGGCGCCGAGCGCAGCCAGCAGCGCGCCGACCTGATCGCGCTGTCGAAAGAGGCCATCGCCAAGGGCCTGCGGATCGAGCGGGTGGTGCGCGTCGCCTGCCCGGCGCGCGGCACGCTGCTCGCGTCGAAGCGCTTCGATGCTTACTTGTCGGTCTTGAAATGGGGGCTCGAACTCGGCGGCGTGCCGGTGGCGCCGCAGCTCGTCGACTTTCTGCACGAAGTGGCGCGGCGCCGCGCCAAACCCGACGAGCTGCCCGGCATCGAAGCGATGATGCCCGAGAGCCCGCTGGTGAAGTGGTTGAACGGTGGCAGCGACACGCTCCCCGGCGATCTGCGCGTGATCGCCGGCGACATGGAAGGCGACTCGATCGGCTCGTGGGTCAAGACGCTGCTCTCCGACGCGTTCTACTGGACCGACAACGACCTCGTCGTGCAGACCCGCTCGATGTACGGCGGTGCGCCGCGTGCGGCCAGCGCGGGCGGTGCCGGCGCGAGCTTCCTGCTCGACCGCGGTGCCAAGGTCTCGCACTTCAACTACTTCGCCAACGAGCGCACCGTCAAGGCGATCACGAGCGCCTTGTTCGAAGCCGCTCCGAACGATTTCGCGGTGATCGGCCCGCTCTCGTGGGCCGGTCAGGACGCGAGCGGCACACGCGCCGCACGCGCCGTGGCGCGCTCGCGCGGGGCCGATGCCAGCGCCGCGGCCGACCGCCCGGCGGTGTTCGTGTTGCCCGGCATCCTCGGCTCCAACCTCAAGCTCGACGGCAAGCGCATCTGGCTCGGCTTTCGTTTCATCAACGGCCTGAAGAAGCTCGCGTGGGACCCGGCCACCGCCGCGCGCATCGAACCCGACGGCCCGATCGGCATGGTCTACGACGACCTGATCGAGCGCCTGGCCGACACGCACGAGGTGATCCCGTTCGCCTTCGACTGGCGCCGCCCGGTCGAAGACGAAGCGCGCCGGCTCGCGACTGCGGTCGACGCCGCCCTCGCCGCGCGCAACATCAGCCAGCAGCCGGTGCGCCTGATCGCGCACTCTATGGGCGGGCTGGTCGCACGCACCATGCGCCTCGAAAAGCCCGAGACCTGGCACAGGATGATGGCGCGTGACGGCGGCCGCCTGCTGATGCTGGGCACGCCCAACGGCGGCTCGTGGGCGCCGATGCAAACGCTGTCGGGCGACGACAACTTCGGCAACGCGCTGGTCGCGTTCGGTTCGCTGTTCGACAACGGCGGCACGCGCAAGATGATGGCCGGCATGCCCGGCTTCATCCAGCTCCAGGCTTCGCTGCTCGACCCGAACCTCGGCCTCGACAAGGCTGCTACCTGGCAGAAGCTCGCCGACGACGACATGGCCGCGCTGCGCGACCGCAGCCTGTGGCACGACGAAGGCTCGCAGCGCACGATCTACGAATGGGGCGCGCCGCCGCAAGACGTGCTCGACCAGGCCGTGAAGCTGCGCCGCCGCCTCGACGCGCAGGCCGAAGCGCTCGGAGCCGACGCGCAAAAGATGCTGCTCGTGGTCGGCCACGCGGCCTTCACGCCGGCCGGTTTCACGCAGACCTCCGACGGCCTCGAATACCTCGACACGCCCGACGACGGCGACGGCCGCGTGCCGCTGCAAAGCGCGCTGCTGCCCGGCGTGCGCACCTGGAAGGTCGACGCCGAACACGGCAAGCTGCCCGACGAATCGAGCGCCTTCGCGGCCTACATCGAGCTGCTCACGACTGGCGAGACACGCCAGCTCGAAGCCTATGTGCCGGCGCCACCCGGCACGCGCGGCGTGGGCGGTGCGGTGGCCGCCACGGCGGCGCTGGTGCGCAGCCGGCCTTCGCGTGGTTTGCAATCGTCGAGCCCGCCGGCCAGCGAAGCCGAGGTGCTGGGCCTGGCGCGCGGCGCTGCCGAGGCGCGGCGCGGCCGGGGCAAGAGCACGGCGCTGCGTGTGTCGGTGCTCAACGGCGACCTGAAGTTCATCGGCCAGCCGCTGATGGTCGGGCACTACCGCTCGATCGCGCTGACCGGCACCGAGTGGGTCGTCGACGGCCTCGTGGGCCACGCGATGAGCAAGTCGCTCGCGGCCGGCCTGTACCCCGACGCAACCGGCTCGCACCAGATCTTCGGCAACGTGCGCAAGGACCCGAACAACCCGTTCGTGATGGCACGCCCGCAGGCGGTGGTCGTGGCCGGGCTCGGCGACGAGGGCAAGCTGCGCGCCAGCGAGCTCGTCTACACCGTGCGCCAGGCGGTGCTGGCCTATGCACAGCGGGTGGCCGAGCAGGGCGGTGCGGCGCAGTTCGAACTCGCTGCCACGCTGATCGGCAGCGGCGGCAAGGGCATCACGCCCGGCAGCGCGGCGCAGCTCATCGCACAAGGCGCGTTCGAGGCCAGCCAGAAACTGCAGCAGGGCGATTGGCCGCAGCTGAGCCGCCTGATCTTCGTCGAGTTCTACCTCGACCGCGCCAG
>JAYVTD010000458.1:0-4716 GCA_043774765.1 Rhizobacter sp.
CCCAGGTCCTCGATGGCCGAGAGGCGCTTCACGATCACCTTCTGCCGTGCCATGCGCAGCGCACCGCGCGCCAGCGTGACCGACACGATCATCGGCAGCAGTTCGGGCGTGAGGCCGACCGCCAGCGCCACCGCGAACATGAACGAGTCGAGCAGTGGGCGGTGCTGCAGCGCATTGACGAGCAGCACGAACAGCACCAGCGTGATCGTCATGCGCGTCAGCAGCATGCTGAAGCCGCGCGCACCGCGTTCGAACGACGTCGGCGGCGGCTCGCCGGCCAGCGAGTGCGCGACGCTGCCCAGCGTGGTCTGCCCGCCTGTCGCGCACAGCAGCAGCCGCGCCGTGCCCGAGACGACCGAGCTGCCCATCAGCAACGTGTGGCCCGAGCTGGCCGGGCTGTCGGCCTCTTCGAGCTCCGGCGACGCGCGCTTTTCGACCGGGTAGGCCTCGCCCGTCAGCGCTGCCTGGTTGACGAAGAGGTCTTTCGCTTCGAGCAGGCGCCCGTCGGCGGGCACCAGGCTGCCGGCGGCAAGCAGCACCACGTCGCCCCGCACCAGGTCGGCCACCGGCAGCTCGCACGGTGCACCGTCGCGCAGCACACGGGCCCGCAGTGCCACGCTGTGCTGCAGCGCCAGCGCAGCCTGACCGGCACGGTGCTCCTGGACGAAGTCGAGAGTGACGCTCAGCAGCACGATGATCGCGACGAACGCGAAGCTCGCGTGATCGCCGAGCAGCGCCGACACGATCGACGCGACCAGCAGCACGGCAATCAGCGGGTTGGCCAGACGCGCCAGAAAGCGTGCAACGAGTGGCCATTCATGCCGGTGCTGCAGCAGGTTCGGCCCGTCGATGGCCAGCCGGTCGGCGGCAGCGGCCTGCGCAAGGCCGTCGGCCGAACTGCGCAGCGCGCCCAGCAGTTCGGCCACCGGCGCCGACCACCACGACGCGGCCGCTGGCGCGAGCGGGGCAGGCGGGTTCATCGCGAGCGCCCGGGCCGGTCAGTGCGACATCAGCACAGGCAGCGGCGATGCTGCGAGCACGGTGTGCGTGGCGCCGCCGAGCAGCCGTTCGGCGAGCAGCGAGTGGCCGTACGCGCCCATCACGAGCAGGTCGGCCTGCATGGCGGCGGCGCGCGACAGCATCGCGCCGCCGAACGGGAGTTCCGTCGCCTCGACGATCACCTCGCATGGCACGCCGTGCCACATGAGCCAGCGCTGGGCGGCGTCGAGGCGGCCGCGCAGAGCGGCGTCGTCGGGGGCCTCGGGGTGGCGCCAGTGCACGAGCTGCACGTGGCTCGAATGGCACAGGATCGGCAGCGCGTCGCTGATCGCGCGGGCGGCCTCGCGGCTGTCGTTCCAGGCCACCAGCACCCGGTCGCCCACGTGGCTGAACCGGCCGGTGGTCGGGGCGATCAGCGTCGGCCGCGCGCTGTGCAGCACCACTTGCTCGACCATTGCGCGCACCGCGCGATGGTCGCGCGCGGCCGCGTCGGCCTGGCTCAGAACGACGAGATCGCTGCAATGCGCATGCGCGACCAGCGAGATCGCCTTGTCGTCTTCGTCGACCACCGCTTCGTACGACTTCAGACCCGCGACGCGGCATTCGTCGCGGAAGCGGTTTGCCGCCTGGCTGGCCCGCTCGCGCAGATGATCCCAGGCGCGCGCGGCGAATTCTTCGAGTGCGGGAGCGGGTTGCGACGAACCACCCATCTCGACCAGGCCGGTCGGTGCCAGGCCCACGAGATGGCAGTCGAGGTCGCGGGCCCGGTTGATCGCCATCTCGACGCGCGCGGCGCACGACTCGCTGTCGTCGAGCAGGACCAGCAGGCTGCGATAGTTCATTGACGTGCTCCGCTCGGTTTGGCGCTCCGGCCATGCGGCACTTGCCGCCGGCCCATCGCACCCCGGCTCAATCTAGCGCCGCCGCGCAACGCCGGGGTTGCGCTGGATCAGCGACGGGCGCCATGGTTTGAGTCGGCTCGACACGATGCCCAGGCCGCAATTCCAGAATGACGCGGCGTCTTTTGTAGGCGCGACCGCCGTCAACGCAGCAAGACGTAGTGGCCCGGCGCCGCTTCGAGTGGCGGCAGGCCCCGGCCGGGCGCTCCCATCGGCGGCGGTGCGCGGCGTTTCGAAGAGCCCTTGGCGAGCCAGTTTCGCCAAGCCGGCCACCATGAACCCGCATGGTGCGGTGCGTCCTGCAGCCATTCTTCCGGCGTGAGGCGGCGCTCGCCCGGCGCCCAGTGGCCGAGGCGGTAGCTCGACTTGGAGCCTCCCGGCGGATTGACGATGCCCACGTTGTGGCCGCCTGCAGTGAGCACAAATGTGAGCTCGGCGTCGGTCAGCAGGTTGAGCTTGAACACCGAGCGCCACGGCGCGACGTGGTCTTGCACCGTGCCGACGCTGAAGATCGGCACGCGGATGTCGTTCAGGTTCAAGGCCTTGTCGTCGAGCCTGAACTGGCCGTGCGCGAGGGCGTTGTGCAGGAACAGCTCACGCAGGTACTCCGAGTGCATGCGTGCCGGCAGGCGCGTGCCGTCGGCATTCCAGGCCATCAGGTCGCTCGGCGGCTGGCGCTTGCCGAGCAGGTAGTTGAAGAGCCGGTACGACCAGATCAGGTCGGACGAGCGCAGCATCTGGAAGGTTGCGCTCATCTGGCGCTTGTCGAGGTAACCCTGGCGCGCCATCTGTTGCTCGAGCAACGAGACCTGGCTCTCGTCGATGAAGAGCGAGAGCTCGCCGGGCTCGGTGAAGTCGGTCTGCGCGGCGAGCAGCGTCACGCTTTTCAGCGCAGGGGACCGATCGCGGCCGAGTGCCGCGGCGGCCATCGCGAGCAGTGTGCCGCCCAGGCAATAGCCGAGGGCATGGGTGCGCGCGCCGGGCATCACGGTGTCGATCGCCCGCAGCGCCTCGATCACGCCGAGCCGGTAGTAGTCTTCCAGGCCGAGGTCGCGGTCGCCGGCAGCGGGGTTCTTCCAGGAGATCGCGAACACCGTGAAGCCCTGGTCGACGAGGTACTTGACCATCGAGTTGCGCGGCGACAGATCGAGGATGTAGTACTTCATGATCCACGCCGGCACGATCAGGATCGGCTCCGGGTGCGTGGCCGGCGTGCTCGGCGCGTACTGGATCAGCTCGATCAGGCGGTTGCGCAGGATCACGCTGCCCGGCGTGACCGCCACGTTCTGGCCGACCACGAAGTTCTCGGCGCCGGCAGGCGGCAGGTTGAGCGCGGCGCGCGTGCCATCTTCGATCGCGTAGGTCGCGCCGCGAGCCAGGTTCATGCCGTGCTCGGCCACGGTCTGCTGCCGCGCCACCGGGTTCAGCAGCACGAAGTTCGATGGCGCGGCCATGTCGAGCAGCTGGCGTGCGCCGAAGCTCACCATGTCTTCGTGGTGCTTGCTGACACCGGGCACCTGCGTCGTGGCCTGGGCCCACCATTCCTGGCCGAGCAGAAAGGCCTGGGTCATCGACCAGTACGGTTCGGCTTGCCACAGCGGATCGGCAAAGCGCTTGTCCTGCGGCAGGCGCTCGACCTCGGCCGAGGGGTCGAGGTGCATCGACATCAGCCGCGCCCATTGCTGCGCGGCCGACTGCCACAGCGCGGCCTGCTTGGCGGGCGAACCGGCGAGGTGCGTCCACCAGTCCATGCAGGCGCCGACAATCGTGCTGGCCGAGGGCGCGCCGCCCGGCGGGGTGACCATGGCGAGCCATGCGGCATCGAGGTCCGGGTGCAGGGCTGCGGTGCGGACCGGCGCGGGGCTGTTGTCGCCGAGCCAGGGGCTCAGGCCGCGCTCGCGCACGCCGCTGCTGCGCGCTTCGGTGGGTGTTTGAACGGGTGCGGTCCCGGTCGACGGAGTTGGGTGCTTGGGCATGCCTCACAGGCTACCCGCGGCGAGTGCAAGGCGGGTTGATCGCTCTCAAGCGCCGCGCTCGCGCAACACCCTCTGACAGGCACGCCGTCTTTCACGCGGGGTGGCGCGTCGTAGGCGATCACACACGCACCCGTGGCCAGCCGCTGATTCGCCAACGCAGCGCTGCCGCTGTGTGTGCTCCGCTGCAGCGGCGTGAGCCGCACGTGGCCGCCATCGAGCAGGAACACCGCGCTGAGGAACAATTTGGCTGCGTCGGGACCCGTCAGCGTAACGATGCACACCCCGACGCGGAACGCGCAAATTCGTCTCGCTGCTCTCGCTCGGTGAGTTCAGCACCGTCGGCAACATGATGGGCAGTCTCTTCGGTGGCAGCCTGATGGTCGACGCTTGTTTCGCGCGGCTGATGGACCTGGCGTTGTACAAGATGCACGAACTCGCCCTGCACGGCCTGCCGAAGGTGGCGCTCGACACCCTGTCGCGGCTGATCACGCGGCGCACCGGGCCGCACGTGAAACTGCACCGAGGGTGCGCGTCACGGCGCCGGGCGCCGCATGCCTTCGCAGGGGTCGGTCCGCGCTGCCGGTGCGGCGGTCGTGATCACGTGGTCGTAGGCTTCGGCGCCGGCCTCGCCGTTCTCCAGCAAGCCGATGCCAACACTGCGTTGGCGCACGGCCGGTGGCAGCCATGTCGGCACGCCCACGTCGTTTCGCACGTGGCCGTTGCCTGCGAGCAGCACGGCACCACGCGCCGAATGTTCGTTCAGCAGGCGCGCCATGAACTGGTCCCGCGCGACCTGTGACGTCGCCATGCGGCGCGCCTGCGCTTCGTTCAGCATGCCGCAG